>JANOZI010000245.1:0-1713 GCA_031429375.1 Acidobacteriota bacterium
CCTACATGACCTCTGCCGCGGCACCCCAGAGGGCACCCCGTAAAGGGGTGCCCTACTTACCGGGTGCCCTACATGACCTCAGTTAGGACATGAGACCCGCGATGGAAAATACGGGACGCCAGACCAAGTACATCTTCGTGACGGGCGGCGTGGTGTCGTCGCTCGGCAAGGGCCTTGCCGCCGCATCGATCGGCGCGCTGCTCGAGGGCCACGGCTACAAAGTGACCCTGCAGAAGTTCGATCCCTACATCAACGTCGACCCCGGCACCATGAGCCCGTACCAGCACGGCGAGGTCTACGTGACCGACGACGGCGCCGAGACCGACCTCGACCTGGGCCACTACGAGCGGTTCACCAGCATGACCGCGACGCGCAACAGCAACTGGACCACCGGCAAGATCTACATGTCGGTGATCCAGAAAGAGCGGCGCGGCGATTACCTCGGGCGCACCGTGCAGGTGATTCCCCACATCACCAACGAGATCAAAGACTGCATCCGCCACGTCGGCCGCGACGCCGACGTCGTGCTGGTGGAGATCGGCGGCACCGTCGGCGACATCGAGAGCCTGCCCTTCCTCGAGGTGATCCGGCAGTTCCGGCAGGATGTCGGCCGCGAGAACACCATCTACGTACACCTCACGCTGGTGCCGTACATCGGCGCCGCGGGCGAGCTCAAGACCAAGCCCACGCAGCACAGCGTGCGCGACCTGCGGTCGATCGGTATTCAGCCCGACATCCTGCTGTGCCGCACCGATCGCATTCTCGCGCGCGACATCAAGCAGAAGATCGCGCTGTTCTGCGACGTCGCTGAAGAAGCCGTGATTACCGCCAAGGACGTGCCGACGATCTACGAGGTGCCGCTCTCGCTGCGCGACGAAGGGCTCGACTCGGTGATCCTCAAGTATCTGCACCTGCCGCTGACCGAAACGCGCATGCAGCCGTGGGAAGAGCTGGTCCACCGCATCAGGAACCCCGAAGACGAGCTCACCATCCACGTCGTCGGCAAATACACGGGCTACGAAGACTCGTACAAGTCGCTGAACGAGGCGCTCTATCACGGCGGCTTCGCCAATCGGGTCCGCATCAACATCCAGTGGGTCGAGTCCGAGGCGCTCGAACAGGAAGGCGGCGCGCGGCTGCTCGAGGGCGCGACGGCGATCCTGGTGCCGGGCGGGTTCGGGTCGCGCGGCACGCGCGGCATGATGAGGGCGTCTGAATACGCCCGCAATCACGGCGTGCCGTTCTTCGGCATTTGTTACGGCTTCCAGTGGGCCACCGTGGAATACGCGCGCAACGTGTGCGGACTCGACGGCGCCGATTCCACCGAGGTCGACGAGGCCGCGCCGCACAAGGTGATCTACAAGTTGCGCGACCTGCTGGGCGTCGACGAGCTTGGCGGCACCATGCGGCTCGGCCGTTACGCCTGCGAGCTGGCGCCGGGGTCGCTGGCGCGGAAGATCTACGGCACCGACCTGATCCACGAGCGGCATCGCCATCGCTTCGAGTTCAATTGCCTGTACGAGCCGGCGCTGGCCGAGAAAGGCATGCGCATTTCCGGCCGCTCGCCTGACGGCAAGTTCGTCGAGATTGCGGAGCTGCCGGGGCACCCCTGGTTCGTGGCGGTGCAATTCCACCCCGAGTTCCAGTCTCGCCCGCTGAAGCCGCATCCGCTCTTTGTCAGTTTCGTTGAGGCCGCCAAGCGCCGTAAACACG
>JANOZI010000246.1:0-2425 GCA_031429375.1 Acidobacteriota bacterium
GCGGCGTTCTCGCCGCGCACCGGCTTGTTCTACGTGCACGAGCGCAACGGCTTCAACATTCTCTATTTGAGCGATCCGGATCCGCGCGGGTCGATGGGCCTCGGCGGCAAGATTCGGACGGCCGTCGGTTCGGCGCCCAGCTATTTGACCGCGATCGATTACGCGACCGGCAGGGCCGAGTGGCGGCATGAGTTTCCAGGCGTGACGGGCGCGGGCGGGTCGGGCGGGGTGCTGGCCACGGCGGGCGATCTGGTGTTCACCGGCGACGCCGGCGGCAACTTCGTCGCGTTCGACGCGGCCAACGGCAAGCCGTTGTGGCACTCGCGCATCGGCAGCATCTCGAACGCGCCTCAAACCTACATGATCGACGGCCGGCAGTACGTGCTGGTGGCCACCGGCGATACTCTCTACGCGTTCGCGATCTATCAGTGACGGCCGCGGCGCGCAGAAATAGCCAATAACCAAATCACAATAACCAAAAACTACGGCTCTCTTCGTAATTGGTTATTGGTTATTTCGATTATTGGTGATTCAACATCCGGGTCTGATCAGAACAGTAATTTATAGTCGGCGTAGCTCACGGGCACGCCGACTACGAGGCTGGTGTTGTGATCGACCGCGCGCCTCACGGCGGCGGCGAGCTCGTCGGGGTTGGCGGTGCGCAGCGCCGCGACGCCGCACGCTTCCGCCACCTTCACGGTATCGATCGGCCGGAAGTCCATGCGGTACGGCTCCAGCTGCCTGCCCTCCTGCGCCAGCTTGATCAACGAGTAGCTGCCGTCCTCGAGCACGACGGTGATGAACGGCGCGCCCACGCGCTCGGCGGTCTCGAGCTCCTGCGCGTTCATCGAGAAGCCGCCGTCGCCGACCGCACACAGCACCGGAACATCGGGACGCGCGAGCTTCGCGCCGATCGCCGCGCTCAGCCCGTACGCCATGCCCGACAGGCCGTTCGACATCCAGAACGTCTGCGGATGACGGCTGGGCCAGAACTGGCCAAACAGGTACTTGTGCGAGCCGACGTCGGTCGTGACGATGGTGGTCGCCGGCACCGCCTCGGCGAGGGCGCGGATGATATCGCCCGGCCACATGGTCTTCGCCGACCAGCCCGTCAACAGATCGCGCCGCTTGCTTTGAAAGTCGGCGAACGGCCCCGCCCACAGGCGCGGCGCGGCCTGCGCGATCAGGGCATCGAGCAGTTGCGCATGGTCGACGAGCTCGACGCCGGCCGGGACGAGGCCGCCGACATTCGGCGCCTCGAGCACCCACTCGATCGGCAACTCGGCATGCCAGAGTTTGTCGATCTCGACCGGGTCGAGGCCGAAGCCGATCAGCAGGTCCGCCGACTTGAGTGCGTCCACCATCAAGCCGTCGGCGGCCATCCCGCCGATCACGCCGACGAAGTTCGCCTCAGTCTCGTCGACGACGCCCTTGACCTTCGGCGTCACGGCGACGGGGAGCCGCCAATCGTTCAGCCACTGGCGGATGCGCGGGGCGTTGGCGGTGTCGATGCCAAGTCCGAGCAGGACCAGCGGACGCGCGGCGCCTTCCAGTTTGTGGCGCAGGCCGTCGGCGTGCGCGTGCGCATTCCCGAGTGGCGACGATCCGGAGAGGCCGCCGGTAAATGGCGGCCCCGACCCGACCGCCGCTTTCGTCGCTTCCCGCGCCGATAACGTGAGGTAGGCGGCGCCGAGCGGCCGCTCCATACAGGCGGCGAGCGCGCGCGGCACGAGCTCGTCCACGTTGTCGTTCAGGATTTTCCCGACCAGCCGGCAGATCGGAAGGTAGAACTCATGCAGCGGCAGCAACTGGTGCGTGTGGCTCGGAGGAAAGTCGTCGGGGAGCTGCGCCGTGATCGCGAGCAGCGGTTCCTGATCGAGATAGGAGCTTGCGAGCGGCAGCATCAGGTTGGCCGCGCCCGGGCCGAGCGTGGCCAGCACAACGCCCGGGTGACCACGTAGTTTTCCGTACACCGACGCCGCGATGCCGGCATTGGCTTCGTGACGCATCAGCACGAAGTCCACCCCGGCGCGCCGCAGCTCGTCGATCAAGACCAGGACTTCTCCACCGGGAAGCCCAAACACCCGATCGATCCCCGCGTCTGCTATGGCTTTAGCGACTGCGGCCGCAGTTGTGCTCATGGCCGCCTAGTATCTATCTAAAATGCGGACAGTGCGTACTGTTCCAAGGGTGCGTACAGTGCATTTGTGCCGGCGGTGTCGCTGATCGCGGCTTGACATTCTTTTTACAAGGTACTCCTGACTCAAGGAGGAGCTGTCCCGTCAAGGCGAAGTGATCGTCAGTCGGCGGTGTCGTCGTTCTTGAGGATCTGCTTGATCTTCTTGACGTAGGTGCGCGTTTCTTTGAACGGCGGCACGCCGCGGTAGCGCCTGACGTTGCCGGGGCCGGCGTTGTAACTGGCAAG
>JANOZI010000247.1:0-6950 GCA_031429375.1 Acidobacteriota bacterium
GCCATCGGCATCGCGGGCGTGGTCGCAGTGCTCGTGAGCGTGCTTGCGATTTCGGAAGGCTTTCGCCGCGCCATGACGGTGTCGGGTTCGCCCGATGTGGCGATCGTGATGCGGACCGGCGCGGATAGCGAAATGACGAGCGGCCTGACGCGCGATGAGACGCGGGTGATCGCCGATGCGCCGGGTGTGGCGCGCAATGCGCAGGGGCCGCTGGCGTCGGCGGAGTTGTTCGTGATTATCGACCTCCCGAAGATCTCCACGAACACGGCGGCGAACGTGCCGATGCGCGGCGTCGATCGCACGGTGCTGGCCGTGCGTGACGAAGCGACCATCGTCGAAGGCCGGATGTTCGAGTTCGGCACGAATGAAGTGGTGGTCGGCCGCGGCGCGAACAGCCAGTTCAAGGGCCTCACCGTGGGCAACGAAATCCAATCGGGCCAGAACCGGTGGCAGGTGGTCGGCATGTTCGAGGCCGACGGCGGCATCTACGAAACCGAGATCTGGATCGACTCGCGCGTGCTGCAGGGCGCCTACCGCCGCGGCAACACGTATCAAACGGTGCTGGCGCGGCTCGACTCATCCGAGAGCTTCAACACGTTCCGTGACTGGCTGCTCGCCAATCCACAGGTCAACGTGCAGGTCCGGCGCGAAACCGAATACTACGCGGCGCAGTCGCGCGCGCTGAGCGGGCTCATCCAGGGCGTGGGCTACGGCATCGCCGCACTGATGGGCATCGGCGCCGTGTTCGGCGCCATCCTCACGATGTACACCGCGGTGTCGACCCGCTCGCGCGAAATCGCGACGCTGCGTGCGCTCGGCTTCAACACCACCTCGGTCGTGGTGTCGGTGCTGGCCGAATCGCTCGCGCTGGCCGCGCTGGGCGGGGTACTCGGCGGCGTGGCCGCGTACCTCGCGTTCAACGGCTACCAGACCTCGACCATGAACTTCCAGACCTTCAGCCAGGTCGCCTTCGCCTTCCAGGTCACACCGCAGTTACTGGTGATGGGTCTGGTCTATGCCCTGTTGATGGGACTGGTGGGAGGGCTGTTCCCGGCCATTCGTGCGGCGAGACTGCCGATTCCGTCGGCGCTCAGAGAGCTGTAACTGTCCTTACTTGGCGCGGTGAGACGACTCGACGAGCACGAGGCCGTTGCGCAATCCCGCCGGCAGCCGGTCGCCGAGCACGCCCAGGTTGAAGCCCTCGCGAATTTTTCCGGTCACCTTGACCTGCGCGCCGTTGCGCGGAACGCCCTTGTCGGAGATGACCCAGAGCTCTCCCGAACCGTCCTTGAGTCGATAGGCCCCACGAGACGCCACCGAGAAGCTGTCGGCGACTTCGCCCGACACCGTCACGTCGCGATCGCGAAAGCGGCTCGGGTCCGCAAGGACCTTATTGATCGTGATCGACGCGCAGGCAGCTGAAGCCAGCACGACTACAAAGAGGAGCGGGGCGCCGAACAGGAGTGTCCTTCTCATGCGAACGATCTTGCTCCGCCGGCGGGATCAGGAGATGTTCGCTTGTGTACATCCCGGGTTCGACTGCACCGCGCAACTACTGCTAATAGGTTTGATCGATGCCCTTTTGATGATGGTGACTGCAGCGTCCGTTCCCTGCCTTTCGCGCCGCGCGGCGCCCTATTCCGTCTAAACCCATGGAGTTACAAGGTTGAGCCGGTTAGGCGCGGTCCTTGCACTGCCGAGGAGGCATGAAGACCTCCTTTGCCTCCGCCCTTCTCGTCATCGGCGTTGCCGCGGCGCCCCTGCCGGCGCAGGCTCAGCCGGAATTTCTCAAGGACAACGTCACCAAAGTCGTCCGCAAGCTCGGCGTGCACGGGAACATCAGCGTGCGCGAGCCGGTCGACGGCGACCTCACCAAGGGCATGACGTTCGGCGGGTCGGTGGTGCTGGGCGGCGGTCGCACGCCTGGCTGGAAGTACCCCGTCGGGCTCACGAGCTCGACCATGAACCTGCATGCGCCGGGCGGCGAGCAGTTCGGCGAGCTGAAGTCCATGGCAATTGTCGGCGGGGTTGGCTACAACTGGAACTTCGGCAAGTTCACCGCAAGTGCGGGAGTGCAGACCGGCTACGCGTTCAACTCCGGCAAGCTCGAGGGCCACGCGGCGCGGGCGTTCGGAGACAACGGGCCGGTGTCGCTCGAGGTGGGTAACGCCTTCCTGCTGCGGCCCAAGGTGTCGCTCGAGTACTTTCTCACGCGCAAGTTCACGCTGCGGACTTCGGGCGATTACGTCGAGACCCACCCGACCATCACGGTCACGACGCCCGGCGGCGTGATCAGTGATCGCTGGAACGGCAGCAGCTTTCACGCCACCGTCGGTGTTGGTTTCTATCCCTTCCGGAAATAAAAAACCCGGCGGCTAGTTTTCCTCTTCGAATTCTTCGTCGATCGGCGGGCCGAGGCGAGTCGAGGGACGGAGCGCTTCGCGATAGTCGTACATCGGAAGCCCGGAGACGTGGCGCGGATTGACGCAGCCGGTGGACTTGGTCTCGAGGACGACAAGCACCGGGCTGCCGGAAGAGCCTTCACGAAACGCGAGTCGGCACCCGCAGGCGAGACGAGCGTTTGAAAACCCCTTCAACATGATGCGCTGATCATACTACTACCTCGGACAAACCTAAAGGTTTGTCACCACGTTGTTACGGACAAACCTAAAGGTTTGTCCCCACGTTGTTACATGAGCGCGACGACTTCTTTTTCGAACTGGGCCTTCGGCGCAATGCCCAGGTGCTTGCGGCACACCTTGCCATCCTTGCTGATGATGAACGATGCCGGGATGCCCCAGATCGGGCCGTAGGCGTCCTGCACGTCTTCGCGCCCCTCGCCGAGCAGAATTGGGTAATTCATCTTGTACTGCGTGGCGTACTCGCGCGCCTTCTCCGCGGTGTCGTCCACCGAGAAGCCGACGATCACGAGCTTGTCTTTGTACTTCTCCTGGATCTCGACGAAACCGGGGATTTCAGCCTTGCACGGGCCGCACCACGTGGCCCAGAAATTCAACAGCACGACCTTGCCCTTGTACGACGACAGCGAGACCTGCTTGCCGTCGAGGTCTTTCATCGTGAAGTCCATGTTCGCCGGCTTGGCGTTGGCCATGCACGCGCCGGTGTCGTTACCGCCGGGCGCAGCGTCGTGCGAGGCGACGGGGGCAACGGTTGCCGCCGACGCGGGCGCCGCTTCCGGGGTCTGCCACACGAACGGGATGCTGATGGCGAGGAGCGCGACCGCGGTGGCCGCCACGGCAACCAGCCGCATATTCGATTGGGGCCGCTCGGCGTCCGCGATGGTGGTTTCGGTTTCCATGACCCTATTTTGCCTCAACCGGCGGGGTTGATGCCCTCAAAAAGCACCGGCCGGACCGATCAAAACCGGCGGCCACGTCTCAAGTTGGGGACGAAAAGTGCCGGATCGGATCTTGCTCTGCGAACGCTCAGGCGTCGCCCCTTTGAATTGCAGCCGTTGTCTCAGGATCAGTAAGATGCAGCAAGGAGACTCTATGCGCACCCCTCGGAAGTCCTTGACGCCCGTCGCCATGGCCGTCGTCGTGATGTTGGCGGTTGTCTTCGGCGCGCCCGCCGTGGAGGCGCAGACGCAGTACATCCCGTACTTCGGGAAAAACCAGATTCGCTACGACAACTTCAACTGGCACACCTACCAGACCGAGCATTTCGAGATCTATTACTACCCCGAGATCGAGCCGCACCTCGAGCGCATTGCCGGCTACGCCGAAAGCGCGTATCAGCACGTCAGCTCCGAGCTGAAACACGACCTCTCGATGAAGCTGCCGCTCATCCTGTTCTCGACGGCGAGCGAGTTCTGGCAGCAGAACGTCATCCCCGGCCAGGCGCAGGAAGGCGTCGGCGCGTTTGCCGAGCCCGGCCGCTACCGCATCGTGATGCCGATCGACGAGCCGCCCGACCTGCTCTACCGGCTGATCGTCCACGAGCTGACGCACCAGTTCCAGTTCGACATCATCCCCACCGGTTTGATCCGCCGCAACATGCCGCTGTGGACCATGGAAGGCATGTCGGATTACATGACCGGCTACTGGCGGCCGCTCGACATCATGACCGTGCGCGACGCGGCGGTCTCGGACATCGTGCCGAAGATGAGCGAGATGCAGGACTACGGCGGCTTCAGCAACCCGCGCCTGATCTACAACCTCGGTCACGCGGCGTTCGAGTTCATGGAGTCGAAGTGGGGCAAGGAAGGCGTGCGGGCGTACGTCTTCGCCTTGCGCCGATCGGTGATCGGCGGCAGCGACGACGCCTACCAGGAAGCGTTCCAGGTCACGCCGGACGAATGGGACCAGCAGTTCGATCGCTACCTGAAAGAGCGCTTCAAGCCGTTCCGCGACAAGGAACGCCCGGCCGACTACGGCCGCGACCTCGCGCCGGACCCGCGCAAGGGCAAGTTCTCCAACGTGCTGTCGATCGAACCGTCGCCCTCGGGTGATCTCATCGCCGGCATGACCGGCAACGGCCGCGACCGCGAGTACGACATCGTGCTGATCTCGGCGAAGGACGGGTCCATCATCCGCAACCTCACCTCCGGGTTCGACCAGAGCATGGGCTTCGAGTACCTGGCCACGCCGGGCGGCCGCTGGAACTCGGTGCCGTGGATGTCGTGGTCGCCGCAAGGCGATCGGCTGGCGTATTTCGTGCGCACCGAGAAGGATCGCTCGCTGATCGTCCAGAACGTCATCACCAAGAAGATCGAGTTCCGCGTCTCGCTCAACACCATCGACGCGCCGGAATCGCCCGACTTCTCGCCCGACGGCAAGCTGATCGCGTTCTCGGGCATGCGCGACAGCGGCTCCGACATCTTCACGATCAACGTCGACACTAAAGAAGTGATCAACCTCACCAAGGACGCATTCGCCAACTATGCGCCGACGTGGGCGCCGGACGGCCGGACGCTGGTCTACCTGGTGCGCGTGAGCGGCAACGAAAAGATCTTCCGGATGAACGCCGACGGCTCCGGCAAGACGCAGCTGACCTTCGGCACGCACGACGAAAGCGGCGCGCAGTTCATCGACGCCAACACGCTGGTGTTTGCGTCGACGGCGGTGAACCCGGCGGAGCCGATCGATCCCGAGGTGGCGAAGAACGGCCAGATCTACAACCTGTGGACGCTCGACCTCAAGAGCAACGAGCTCAAGCAGTACACCGACGCGCTGTCGGGCAACGTCTCACCCGTGGTGTTGAAAGACAACGTCAACTCGCGGCTCGCGTTCGTCACCTACTTCAAGGGCGAGTACGGCCTGCACGTGCTCGAGCGCAAGGACGAGATCGCGAAGGTCGCCTCGTCTGACTTCGGCTCGCCCGGCCCGATCGTCGACTTCCAGGCGCCGCTCAGCCACACCATGGTCGCGTCGAACAAGAAGAAGAAGGGCAAGTTCGAGAAGCTGTTTCTCGAGGGCCGGCCGCCGGTCGCCCTGGGCGTCACCAGCGGCGGCGACGTGTTCGGCGGCACGCAAGTGGCGTTCACCGACGTGCTCGGCGACCAGCAGTTCAACCTGTTCGTGTCGTCGGTGTCGCAGTACCGCACCATGTCGTTCACGTGGGTGAACATGGAGAAGCGGCTGCAGTGGGCCCTGCAGGGCTACAACCAGACGCAGTTCTATTACGGCCAGCTCGAGGGCGTGTTCTACGACCCGTACCTCAGCCAGTTCATCGATCGCGACCTGGCCACGGCGACCCGCACCATGCAGGGCGCCACGCTCTTCGGCATCTATCCGTTCATGGCCTGGGCCGCCGCGACCACGTTGATTGACTGTGTGGCACGCGGGCAGACCCCGGTGGCGTTGATCGCACAGGACCGCTTGTTGGTGCGCCGCGTGCGCGCCTTGCTGGAACGCCGGGCGCTGCCGGTGTTTGATGAGTCGGGCTGGGCCTTGTCGACGACCCGCGCCGCCGCGCGGCTGATGGCGCTGCTGCGCGCCGCGTCGCCGGCCGCCGGGCCGGATGCGTGGTTGGATGGCTTGAAGGTGCTGGCGCTGGACCACCAGCGGGATGGATTGGATGCCCTTGAGCAACACTGGCGCCGCCACGGCACATCCATTCCGGTGGCAACCCATGCCCGTCCGCGCTTGATCGAGGCCCTGGCCTGGTGGCAGCAGGCTCACTTGCAGTGGCAGGAATTTTCCACCCCCGCGTCGCAAACCTTGTCGGTCTGGCTGCAGGCATTGGCGCCGCTGGCCCGAGTGGCCTTGGGCACCGAGCCCTGGTTGAGCGATCCGGCGGCGCTGGCCGTGCGTGCCGCGCTGCGACTGGACAGCGGCCGGGTGCGCGCGGACATCGATGACCTGCCGCTGACCTTGCCCGAGTTCGTCGTTTGGGTGGATCACGCGCTCGAGCAAGCCAGCTTCGTCGATGCTGCCCATGCCGATTCGGCGCTGGTCGTGATCACACCCCTGGCGCGCGCCATCTTGCGGCCTTTTGGCGCCATCGTTTTCCCGGCCACCGACGAGCGTCACTTGGGTGATCGGCCTCGGCTGCCTAACCTGCTTCCTGAGTCGCTGTTGCGCCAGCTTGGTGTGGAAGATCGTGCACAGCGCCAGCAGCGCCAGGCCTTGGTGTTCGCTCAGTTGCTGCGCCATCCCAGGGTCACCTTGCTGCGCCGTCGATCCCAAGGCAGTGAGGCCATCGGCGCGTCCAACTGGATCAGCTGCCTGCAGCAATCGCGGCGCGATCAGCGGCTGCCGGGCTGGCCCGAGCACAACGCCCCGCTGACCCATAAGACCGTGCAAGCACAAGCGGTTTTGCCGCCGGCACCGGTGGTCAGCGGCGCGCTTCCAGGCCATGTCAGCGCCAGTTCTGTTGAGGCGTTGCGGGCCTGCCCGTACCGCTTCTTTGCGCGCGCCATCCTTGGTTTGGGCGAGGTCGACGAGTTGGAGGCAGAGCCCGACAAGCGCGACTACGGTGACCTGTTG
>JANOZI010000248.1:0-1514 GCA_031429375.1 Acidobacteriota bacterium
CGCGGCGGCGAACCTGAGCTCGAAGCGCGTGCCCTTGTCGCGCGCGCTCTCGCACTGGATGGTGGCCTCGTGCTCGCGCACGATGCCGTAGGTGATCGAGAGGCCGAGGCCGGTGCCCTGCCCCATCGGCTTGGTGGTGAAGAACGGATCGTAGATGCGCGCCAGGTGCTCGGGCGGAATGCCGGCGCCGGTGTCTGCAACCTCGGCGACCACCTCGTGGCCATCGACCCTGGTCGAGATCGTCAGCCAGCCGCCGCTCGTCATCGCATCGCGCGCGTTCAGGAAGAGGTTGAGAAACACCTGTTGCAGCTTGAACTCGAAGCCGATGACGCGGATGGGTTCGGGCGACAGCTCGCGGCGGACGCGGATGCTGCCCTTCTCGAACTGGTGCTCGAGCAGCGACAGCACGTCGCCGATTACCGCGTGGAGGTCCACCACGCTGCGCTCGGACGCCTCAGCGGCATTGGGCCGCGACAGGTTCAACAGGCCGTTGACGATGCGGGCGGCGCGAAAGGTTTGTTTCTCGATCTTTTCGAGCAGCGGCGTGCGCGGATCGGCGGGATCCGCGCCTTCGAGCAGCATCTGGGTGTAGCTCGAGATGCCGGTGAGCGGGGTGTTGACCTCGTGGGCCACGCCCGCTGCCAGCAGGCCCAGCGACGCCCTTTTTTCCGAGATGCGCAGCTGCTCTTCCATCTGCGACCGCTCGGTGATGTCTTCGAGAATGACGATGGTGCCGGCGGCCGAGCCGCCGGCCACGGTTTGCAGCGGCACGGTGGTGATGTTGATGAGCAGCCGCTGCTCCGCGCGCGGGCCACGCGCCGTGAGCGGCACCCGGAAGATGGTGGTGCCGGCGGGATGTTCGCGGCGGGCGGTCGTCAGGATCTCGACCACGTGCGCGTCGAACAGGCGATCGACGGTCTGGCCGAGCACGGTCGACGCGGTCGGACCGTAGAGGCGTTCGAGCGCCGCGTTCCACCGCACGATGTTGTCGGTCGGTCCCAGCACCAGCAAGCCGTCGTCCAGCGACTCGAGAATGTTCTCGTTGAACGCGTGCAGGCGATCGAGCTCCGACGCCTTGAGGTGCAGCTGGCGATACAGCTTGCCGTTCTCGATGGCCGACGCCGCCTGGGCCGCGACGGCCGTGACGAGCGCAGTGTCTTCGCTGCTGAGCGGCTCGCCGCTGGCGCGGCGGCCGAGCGCCAGCACCGCGATGGCGTTCTCTTTGGTGATGCACGGCACGAAGTAGAAGATGCCGGCATCGCGCCAGAACTCGACCTCTTCGGCGGTGAAGCGCGCGACCGCCATCGGGTCGTCGAGGCGGACGGTGTGCGCGCTATGGAGGCGCCCGCCGATGCCCGACGCGCCGGAGAGCCGTGGCGGCGGGGCGTCGAAGCCCTCCTGCCCGATCGGCTCGAAGTCGCCGGCGTCGTTGGCGAGCAGGAAGGCCATGCGATCGAGCTCGATGGTTTCGCGGACGCGTGTCACGAGGCGATCGGCGAGGCGGTTCAGATCCA
>JANOZI010000249.1:0-3740 GCA_031429375.1 Acidobacteriota bacterium
TCTTTTCATCGGTCCTCCGGCGAACACTATAACCGGCCGTCAAGCTGACCGTATAATCACACCGGAGAGTCCCCCATGACCGGTCGCTTCGCCGTCGCTCTTGTCGTCGCGTCGCTCCACGTGGCCACTGCTGCGCTGACGGCCGCGCCGGGCACGGATTGCGCCAGCCTCGCGACCCTGACCATTCCTAACGTCACGATCAACGCGGCGCGGCCCGTGGCGGCCGGGGTGTTCACGCCGCCCGGCTCAACAACGGCGCTGACGACGCTGCCGCCGTTCTGCCGCGTCGAGGGCACCGCGCGGCCGACGAGCGATTCCGACATCAAGTTCGAGGTCTGGATCCCGCCCAATGAAACCTGGAACGGCAGGTTCCAGGGTGTCGGCAACGGCGGCTACCAGGGATCGATTTCCTACACGGCCATGGCAAACGCGCTGCGCCGCGGCTACGCCACGGCCAGCACCGACACCGGCCATACCGGCGACGACATGAAGTTTGGCCAGGGCCATCCCGAGAAGCTGATCGACTACGGCCATCGTGCCATTCACGTGATGACCGAGTCGTCCAAGTTGATCATTCGCAACGCCGCGGGGCGCTTTGCCGACAAATCCTATTTCGTCGGCTGCTCCGCCGGCGGCCAGCAGGCACTGTCGGAAGCACAACGCTATCCCGACGACTACGACGGCATCGTCGCCGGCGACCCGGCCGCGAACCGCATCCGCCAGACTTTTGGCTTTCTGTCGTCATGGATGGCCACGCACACAGCGGACGGCAAGCCGATCATCCCGCAGGCGAAGCTCGCGTTGTTGACCAAGTCTGTGGTGACTGCCTGCGACGGTATCGACGGCTTGAAGGACGGGCTTGTCGAGGATCCGCGGCGCTGCACTTTCGATCCGGCGAAGCTGCTGTGTTCGGCGGGGTCTGATGAATCGGCGTGCCTCACGGCACCGCAGGTTGACGCGGCCAGGAAGATGTACGAGGGCACGAAGAATCCGCGCACCGGAGAATTGATCTACACCGGCTGGCCCAAAGGCAGTGAGGGATTTGGTGAAACCGCGAGCCAGGGCTGGCGGCAATACGTGATGGATCCGCTCGAGCCGATGCGCGTCGGCTTCTTCCGCTACTGGCTCTTCCACAATGAGAACTGGGACTTCCGCACCATCGATTGGGAGCGCGACCTGGCTTACGCCGAAGAGAAGCTGCCACACATGGCGGCGGTCGACAAGGATTTGACGCCGTTCAAGAAAAGCGGCGGCAAGCTGTTGATGTACACGGGCTGGCTGGATCCAGTGGTGCCGCCGCAAGACACCGTCGCCTACTACGAGGGCGTCACGAAGACGATGGGGGGGCTGGCGCCGACACGCGATTTCTACCGGTTCTTCATCGCGCCCGGCATGGGGCATTGCGCCGGCGGTCCCGGACCGAATCAATTCGACGCCATCGGCGCGCTCGAACAGTGGGTGGAAAAAGGCGTGGCGCCGGACAAGTTGATTGCCACCCACAGCACGAACGGCAAAGTCGATCGCTCGCGCCCACTCTGCCAGTACCCCATGGTGGCGCGCTACAAAGGCACCGGCAGCAGCGACGACGCCGCGAACTTCGCGTGCGTCGAGCCGCCCGCGCCCGTCCGAAGAACGACGACGTCCGCTCAGCAATGACTGCGGCCTCGGCGCCGGCCGGATTCCGCACGATTAGCCACGATGAGGGCCGCGATCTGCTCGAGAGCGGGCGCGTTCTCGCGCTCGACGTGCGCACGTCAGGCGAGTACGAACAGCTCGGCCACATTCCCAATGCGTGGCTGCTGCCTGTCGATCTGGTCGCATCCGCGCCGGCGGTGTTGCCGGACGACGGCCGGCCGATCCTGGTGTACTGCGAGCACGGTGTTCGAAGCGTTGCGGCGTCGCACCTGCTCGTCGAGGCGGGCGTTCCGAATGTGCTGAATCTCGCCGGTGGTCTGGCGCCCTGGACCGGCCCGCGCGAGTTTGGATCGGGCCCGCTACGTGGACCATCACCGTGGCTGATCGACAATGCCGACCTCCTGCCGCGCGGCGGAAAAAAAGTGCTGGATGTCGCGTGCGGACGCGGCCGGCATGCGCTGCTGCTCGCCAGTGCGGGCTTCGACGTGCACGCGATCGATCGCAATCCCGATGCGATCGCGTTCCTGCGCGCGACTGCCGAACGATTGCGCCTGTCGCTCACCGCTGACGTCGTCGACCTCGAAGGCGACGCACCGCCGGATCTCGCGGCGGCCGGCTACGACGCGGTGTTCGTCTTCAACTACCTCCATCGTCCGCTGATGCCGGCGCTCTGCGCCGCGCTAAAGCCGGGTGGCCGGCTGTTTTATGAAACGTTCACGGCGCGGCAGGCCGAGCGAGGGCATCCGAAGAGCCCCGCGTTCCTGTTGAACGATGGCGAGCTGGCGGCACTGGTCGCGCCCCTGACCGTGCTTCGATCGCGCGAGGGCGACATCGACGGCCGGTTCATTGCGTCGGTCGTCGCCGAGCGCGCGCCGGGACTATAATCCGCGCATCTCCATGTCACGGCTGATCGCCGGCTGCCTGCTGTTCACCGCGGCCTGCTCGACCCCCTCACCGTCTCCGCCACCGGCGGCATCGGGTACGGTCACGCTGTTCGAAGGCGCCAGGCTGATCACCGGTCACGACGAGGCCCCGATCGAGAACTCCGCCTTCATCGTCGAGAACGGCAGGTTCTCTCGGGTCGGGGCGCGGGGCGAGCTGCAGACGCCCGCGGGAGCCGTCCGCATCGATCTTGCGGGTAAGACCGTCATCCCCGCCTTGATCGACGCCCATTCGCACATCGGATACATGAAGGATCTGACGAGCGGGCCGCAGAACTACACCCGTGAAAACATTCTCGACCACCTCTATCGGTTCGCGTACTTCGGCATCGCCGCAAGCCAGGCGATGGGCACCGATTTCGGCGAAATGCCGTTTCAACTCCGCGACGAGGTGCTGGCGGGGAAGCACCCGGATGCGGCGCGGTTTCTCACGGCCGGTCGCGGCCTGGCCCCGCTTGCCGAAATCTGTCCGGACAACATGCGGCACGCCGCGTACGCGGTGACGACCGAGGCGGGCGCCCGAGCGGCCGTTCAGGAACTGGCGCTGCGCAACGTGAAGCTCGTCAAGACCTGGGTCGACGACCGTGGCGGCACCGTCAAGACGCTGCCTCCCAACCTGTACCGCGCGATCATCGACGAGGCCCACAAACAAGGGCTCCGAGTCGCCGTTCATGCCACGCACCTGGACGAGGCCAAGAACCTGCTGCGCGCCGGGGTCGACGTGTTCGCGCACATGGTCAGCGACGTTGATGACGAGCTCCTTGCGCTGTTCAAGCAGCACCCGAACAGCGCCGTGCTGTTGGCGCTCGGCGGGCCGCGGCGGACCATCTACGCGCCGTGGCTCAACCCGCCCCACCCGCTCGTGGCGGAGACGGTGTTGCCCGCGCAAATCAAGAGGCTGCAGGACCGGCTGGCGGCGGCCACGCCCGACGAGGTCGAGCGCGCGAGCCAGGCCTGGGCTCGCCTCGCCCGCGGCATTGCGAGACTCAACGCGGCCGGCGTGACCATCGGCGTCGGGACCGACGGCGGCGGACAGACAGGCGATCAATTCGTCGGGTGGACCATGCACACGGAAATGGAAAATATGGTCGCGGCCGGCATGACGCCGGCTCAGGTCGTCGTGGCCGCGACGCGGACGGCCGCCGGGATCCTCGGACTCGACGA
>JANOZI010000250.1:0-4195 GCA_031429375.1 Acidobacteriota bacterium
TTGGCCGAGCCGAGCTGATCGTTGGCGCCCCACCTCCCCCAGTTCTTGATCTGCTGGAACATCGTGTCGAACTCGGCCGCGTTACGCGGCGCGCGCGACGGAACCACCTGCGCGGAAGCTGCCGAGTCTCGTACGACGCCCTTCGCTGGGGTGCCGCCCGGGGTGGCGCGGGCCGCGACCAGGATGCCAGCGCCCAGTCCGAGTGTTGCGATGACCGCCGTTGCGAGCCTCAACATCATACTTCTCCCTGTCGCGCACTGTAATCCCCGCCGAGCCCGGAATCCACGTACAATTGCGTCGCAAAATGACCGGCCCTCGTCAACGCATGAACATCGTGATCGGCGGACACGTCGATCACGGCAAGAGCACCATCATCGGCCGCCTGTTGGCCGATACCAATTCCCTTCCGCTTGGCAAGATCGCGCAGGTCAAGGCCGAATGCGAGCGGACGGCCAAACCATTCGAGTACGCCTTCCTCCTCGACGCGCTCAAGGACGAGCGGGCGCAGGGGATCACCATCGATTCGGCTCGTGTGTTCTTCAAGTCGGCGCGGCGCGATTACATCATCATCGACGCGCCAGGCCATATCGAGTTTCTCAAGAACATGATTACCGGCGCCGCGCGCGCCGAAGCCGCGCTGTTGGTGATCGACGCCAAGGAGGGGGTGCAGGAGAACTCCCGTCGCCACGGCTACATGATGTCTCTGCTCGGCATCCGTCAATTCGCCGTACTGGTCAACAAGATGGATCTGGTGGGCTATGACCGCGAGCTGTTTGCCGACATCGAACGCGAGTATCGCGGGTTTCTGACGAATTTGGGCTTGTCCCCGGCGTCTTTTGTCCCGGTCTGCGGCCGGGACGGCGACAACGTGGCGAGTCGTTCAGCGGCGATTCCCTGGTACGTGGGGCCGACCGTCCTGGACATTCTGGACCAGTTTCCCGGCGGGGCTTCCGAGGCGGCCAAGCCATTCCGCCTGCCCGTGCAGGACGTCTACAAGTTTACGAATCGAGACGACGATCGGCGGATTGTGGCTGGAACCGTGGCGAGCGGAACCGCGAATGTCGGCGACGAAGTGGTCTTCTATCCGTCGGGGAAGAAGAGCACGATCAAGACCTTCGAGGCGTTCCATCGCGCGCCGCCGATCGAGGTGGCGGCGGGCGAGGCGGCGGGGCTGACCCTGCAGGAACAGATCTATGTGGCCCGAGGTGAGATGGCGACCCTCTCTCGCGAATCGAGACCACAGGTCAGCTCCCGGCTCCGCGTCAGCCTGTTCTGGCTTGCCAAGAACCCGCTGCTGATGCAGAAGGACTACATCCTCAAGCTCGGCTCGGCGCGCGTGACGATGCGCGTCGAAGAGATTCAGCGCGTCATCAACGCCTCGGACCTCAGTTCGAACGACCAAAAGACGCGAGTGGAGCGGAACGATGTGGCCGACTGCATCCTGAAGTGCACCCGGGCGATGGCCTTTGACCTTGCCGACGAGATTGCGGAGACAAGCCGCTTCGTGATTGTGGACGATTACGAGATCAGTGGCGGCGGTATCGTGCGCGAAAGCCTGCCCGACCATCAGGCCTGGGTGCGCGATAAGGTGTTTCTCCGCAACTCGAAGTGGGAACCGAGTTTCATCCCCACCGAGCGGCGGGCCGCCCGGTTCGCCCAGCGTGCCACGCTGCTCCTGATCACCGGTCCGAAGGATGCGGACCGCAAAGGCCTGGCCAAACTGCTCGAGTCGCGGTTGTTCGACGAGGGGCGGAGCGTGTATTTCCTGGGCATCGGCAACCTGCTCTACGGCGTCGACGCCGACATCGCGCGCAGCCGGGAGAACCGGCAGGAGCATCTGCGCCGTCTCGCCGAGGTGGCCAACCTGATGCTGGATGCGGGGATGATCCTGATTGTCACAGCGGTCGAGCTGACCGGGGACGATCTGGACCTGATCAAGGCGACCGTGGAGCCCGGTCGGATCGAGACGGTCTGGGTCGGTCAGTCCGGTGCCACGGACCTGGTCTGCGATCTGCAGCTTTTCGAGCAGGATGACGAAGCGATGGCGGTTGAACGCATCCGGACGCTGTTACAAGACAAGGGCATCATTTATCGGCCATGGTGACCACCGACTCTCTCGAACGCCTCGGTCGAATCGCGCGCTCGGCCGGCGCCGCGATTTTGGCGCACTATCGCAGACCCGGGACGGTGTCGTTCAAGGCCGATCGAAGCCCGCTGACGGAGGCTGACCGGAGCGCCCATCGCGTCCTCGTCGCCGCCTTGCTGGAGTGGGACCCGGCTGTCCACGTGGTCTCGGAAGAAGGAGACATCCCTGCGTACGAGGATCGATCGCACTGGGATCGGTTCTGGCTCGTGGATCCGCTCGATGGCACGAAGGAGTTCCTCCACCAGAACGGCGAGTTCACGGTGAATGTGGCGCTGGTGGTCGGGGATGCTCCGGTGCTCGGCGTTGTCTATGCGCCCGCGCTGGAGCTGCTCTATTCAGCGGGAAGCGGCCTGGGCGCCTGGAAGGAGCAGGGAGAGACCGGGGCGGTTCGGATCCATTCAGCACCGCGCCCGGCCGGGACACCCCTCGTGGTGGCCGAGAGCCGCTCACACCCGTCGGCGGAACTCGAGGCGTATTTGAACACCATTCAAGTGGCGCGTCGAATCCAGGTCGGCAGCTCGCTCAAGTTTTGCTGGGTCGCCGAGGGCAAAGCCGACATCTATCCCCGCTTCGGAACGACGATGGAATGGGATACCGCGGCGGGAGACTGCGTGTATCGCTACTCAGGTCGGGATGGCGAGCGCTTTTCGACGCTCCGCTACAATACGCCATCCCTCCGCAACGACCACTTTGTCGTCGGCCTCCAGGGCTAGGATGTTCTGATGTATCAGGATACGCAAACGCGGTCCGTCGTCAAGGCGCTCACGTGGAGAATTCTTGGCACGGTCGCCACTACGCTGCTCGTGTACTTCTTCACGCGCAGATTCACGCTCTCGCTCGCGGTCGGCGGGTTTGAGTTCGTTTCGAAGATTGGACTGTATTGGTTCCACGAGCGGGTCTGGGACCGGCTGCATTTCGGCAAACAACAAGTCGCGCCCGTCGTTGTCTGGTTGACGGGATTCTCCGGTTCCGGCAAGAGTACCATCGCGGATTGGTCGACTCGCGAACTGGCCGCTCGCGGTTTCAAGGTGGAACGGTTGGACGGCGATACGATTCGAGACATTTTTCCGAACACCGGATTCTCCAGGTTCGAGCGTGACGCGCACATCAAGCGGGTGGGCTACCTCGCCAGCAAGCTCGAGCAGAATGGCGTGTTCGTGGTGGCCTCGTTTGTCTCGCCGTACCGGGAATCGCGCGACTTTGTTCGCCGTCTCTGCAAGAACTTCGTGGAGGTGCACGTGGCGACGCCGCTCGCGGTTTGCGAGCAGCGCGACGTGAAGGGCCTGTACGCGAGGGCGCGCCGAGGCGAAATCCAGAACTTCACCGGGATTGACGATCCGTTCGAGCCGCCCCTCAGTGCCGAACTGGTGATCGATACCGCGACCATCTCGGTCGAACAGGCCGGCAAGCTGGTCGTCGACCGTGTGCTGGGTCCGATGGGAAGATTGAGGCTGTGATGGATCAGCTCGACGCCCTCGAACATCGCAGTGTCTTCCTGTTTCGGGAGGCGTACGCCAACTTCAAGCAGCTGGGGATGCTGTGGTCGATCGGGAAGGACAGCACGGTGTTGCTCTGGCTGGCGCGGAAGGCCTTTTTCGGCCACGTCCCGCTGCCGTTGATTCACATTGACACGGCCTACAAGATCCCGGAGATGATCGAGTACCGGGATCGGCTGGCGGCGGAGTGGAACCTGAATCTGATTTACGGTCAGAATCGGGCGGCCCTGGACGAGAAGCGAACGTTTCCGGATGGTGCGATCGATCGGATCGCCTGCTGCGCGTCGCTCAAGACCGAGGCGCTGAAAAAGACCCTCTCGGGCGAGTGGCCGCGCTACCGCTTCAACCACGCCACGCTGGCGTACGACGTCGATACCAACACCGAGGCGTTTACCGGGATCATCGCCGGGGTCCGGGCGGACGAAGAAGGGAGCCGGTCGAAAGAACGCTACTTCTCTCCGCGGACCACCCACAATGTGTGGGATGTCGGTGATCAGCCGCCGGAGTTCTGGGGCCAGTACAAAACGGACTTCGCGCCTGGGACGCACGTCCG
>JANOZI010000251.1:0-6054 GCA_031429375.1 Acidobacteriota bacterium
CCGGTGAGCACTTCGATTTCGAGATCGAATGGCTTGCCGTCCTCCTGACAGGCGCGGATCGCGTCGACGATCTTGTCCCGATAGGGGTGGGGATATAGCGCCAGTGCGTCGGCGAGCGCCGGCATGCTGCCGCGCGCGAACTCCAGGATATCGAACAGCTCATCGGACCAGAACACGCGGTCGCCGGGCGCTTCGATCGCCCAGCCCCCGGTGTGCGTCAGCCTCCCAGCGATGCGGATGAGCGCGTCCTTCTGCCGGATCGACTCGTGCGCACGCCGGCGTTCGGTAATGTCCTGGCACGTGCCGATGGCGCGCCCTGGTTGCCCCTGCTCGTTCCGGACCACCTGCCAGCGCTCTTCGACAAACTTGATCCGTCCGTCAGGCATCAACAGCCGATGCTCCACGACGCCGGACGAACAGTGATCGAGCGATCCGGCAAAGGATTGATCGACGCGCGCGCGATCGTCGGGATGGACCAGCTGCAGGAAGCCGGCATGTGTCGGCGGGAAGCATTCGGGGCTGGTTTCAAAGATGCGATGCGTCTCGGCCGACCAGATCACCGCCAGTGTCGCCAGATCCGTTTCCCAACTGCCGATGCTCGCGACGGCCTGCGCGGCGATCAGTCGCGCGCGCTCGGTCTCGAGCTCGGCCGCCAGCGCCCGTTGCACGCCTTCGCTTCGCAGCGCCGACTCCTGCGCCTGCTTGAGATCGTCGATGTCGGTGCAGGTGCCGATCCACTTGACGATTGTGCCGGTTGCGTCGCGCAGCGGCAACCCGCGGATCAGCATCCAGCGATAGCCGCCATCGCCCCCGCGCAACCGGCATTCGACGTTGTAGTCGCTGCCGGCGACGGCCTGTTGCCAGGCATCCCATGCGCGTTGCTGATCGTCGGGGTGAAACGGCGTGTTCCAGCCGTGGCCGTAACTGTCTTCGAGGCTGAGTCCGGTGTAGTCCACCCAGCGTTGATTGAAATACGTGTTCCACCCGTCGGCGCGGGTCATCCATACGATTTGCGGCATCGATTCCGCGAGGGTGCGGAACACGGCCTCGCTCTCGCGCAGCGCCTCTTCGGCGTGCCGGCGAGCGGAGATGTCCTGGAACGCGCCCTGAAGGCGCAGGATTTGCCCGTCGGCGTCGCGCACCGCCTCACCGATCGACCGCACCCAGATGCGCCGGCCCGTGGCCGTGAACTTCGGCACCTCGAAGTCATACGGGGTGCCGTCGCGTTCGCAGGTCTCCAGTTGCCGTCGGACGTCGGCGCGATGCTCCGCCGGGTAGTAGCCAATCCCTTCGTCCAGCGTCGGCTGGTATCCTGGCGGCAGGTCGTGAATGGCGCAGGTTTCGTCCGACCAGGTGAGCGCGCGGCCGGGCAACTGAATCGTCCACCCGCCGAGGCGCGCGACCCGGCCCGCGATGCGCAGCATCGCGACCGTTTCCGCCACCGTTTCCCGGTCGTGCTTGCGGCCGGTGATATCGACGAGCACGTTGATCGCGCCAGGCAGTCCGCCTGAGGGATCGGGCAGGGCGTGCACGTTTTCCAGCACGGTGACGCGGCTCCCGTCCGGCCGCTCGATGGTGATTTCCGTGTCGCCAACCCTTTGCCCGGTGGCGAGCGCGCGGGCCATGCTGCAATGCTCGCGCGGAATCACCGTGGCATCCGCCGCGAGGAGCTTGACCGATCCGCAGAACCGTTCGGTCATGTCATACAGCCGCGGCTCGCGCCCCCACAGCCGCGCCGCAGATCGATTGAAATAGGTAATGCGTCCTTCGGCGTCGCACGTATACGCGCCCATCGGCAGCACGTCCATGACGTGGCGGAACTGCGTCTCGACGCGGTGCAACGCTTCTTCCGCCCGCTTGCGCTCGACCTCCGCGGCATCTTGCAGCATTGCCGATCAAATCTGACCCCAACGGGCGCGCCTGCGAAGTCTTGTTTTGAACAGGTGCAGCAGATCGACGAGCCCCGCGATCGACCGACGCCGTCCTGGTCCACAATGACAGCGCATGCGCTATACGCTGGCGATCGTCGCGCTCATCCTCGGCTACATGTGGGTCGCGGATCCCCTCGTGGACACGCCCGGGCCGTGGCCACTTGTGGCCGGGGTGGTCGTGCTGTCGCTGGCCATCGCGCACAACCGCAAGTCCGGCGATTGGGGCGTCTCGCGGCGGGCCTTTGCGCCGGCACTACTCTGGTCACTCGGGTTGACCGTGCCGCTCGTTGCGGCGCTGTGGTTCATCGGCCATGCGACGGGACCGGCGCCGACCCGGCCCGCGCCCGTGCTCGACTTTCTTTATGTGATGGTGTGGGGAGGCGCGCAGCAATTCGTCCTGCAGACCGTCATCTTGCGCGAGTCAAAAGCGGCAGCGGGCCGCGGTGCGGTGCTGCTTGCCGCCGCGATTTTCGCGACGCTGCATCTGCCGAACCCATTCCTCGTCATCGTCACGTTCACGGGGGGACTGGCGTGGTGTTGGATCTATTCACGCCATCCCAACATCGCCCCGCTCGCGTTGTCTCATGCCGCGGCAACGGTCGTGATCCTGCTGTCGTTTGCCCCGGCCGTGACCGGCGGTCTACGGACGGGGTGGCACTATTTCCAGAGGTAATGCCGACGTTCAAAGAGGTCTAGAGTTCCCCGGAGTCCTAAATTCCTCGGTTCTGCATGGATTTGCGCTCAGCAAAATAGCCTGTTTTGAGACAACCTGCCCCAGTACGGCACAGATGCCAGAATCATGCGAAATCAGCTGCATTTGCACTGTTTTTTTCAATTCCCAAGGGCCTTTCTCGTGTTACCGTGTGCCATGTCAACACACTACTGACACAGTGACTGTTCGCTTGAGCACACGATAAGTGGCCAAAGTCCCTTTGTAATCAATCACTTAACATTTCTGCACAGAGTTGGATACGATCTTGCTACTGGTTTAGCGTTGTGCCCCCTATGATCCATCGTGTCTTAATACTCCTCTTACTTGCGGCAGCTCCGGTCACGGCCGGACAGAACATTTCCAAGGTCGACCGGAAACTGCAGGACGCACTCGCGACGACGGCGTCGTCGCACGGCGTCATCATTTCCGGCAATGCAGCCTGCCTCGCCAGCGTGACCGCCGGTTTGCGGACCCACGGCGATGCCGTCACCGACCTGAAATCCGCCAACGCTGTCGTCGGCACCATCCACCGTCAGGACGTCCTGGCCGTTGCCGAGCTGCCGTGTGTCACGGCCGTGTCGAGCAATGCGAAGGTCAGGGCCAGTGCCCGGCCTGTTGTCGAAACCGCGGGGAGCACCGCCAGCGTCCTTCGGTCCACGCTTGGCCTCTCGGCGGCGTCGGCAACCGGAGCCCAAATCGGCGTCGCCATCATCGACTCCGGCATCTCGCCTCTTACCGACTTTGGCACGCGCATCCGCGCGTTCTACGACTTCACGACCGGCGCAACGCTGTCGACGCTTCCTAGTGATCTCTACGGGCACGGCACGCATGTGGCCGGTTTGATTGCCGGTAGTGGCGCGTCAGGCAGCATCTATCTCGGCGTTGCGCCGGCCGCGAACTTGATCGGACTGAAGGTCCTCGACAGCACCGGCCAGGGCCGCACCAGCGACGTGATTCGCGCCATCGACTTCGCAGTCGCCAACAAGGCGTCGCTCGGCATCGACGTCATCAACCTGTCGCTCGGCCATCCGGTGTACGAATCGGCCGCGACCGACCCGATGGTCCAGGCCGTCGAGCGCGCTGTTCGCGCCGGTATTGTCGTCGTGGCATCGGCCGGCAACTGGGGACTCAATCCCGAGACGGCTGCACTCGGCTACGCCGGCGTGACGTCGCCCGGCAATGCGCCGTCGGCGTTGACGGTTGGCGCATTCAAGATGGCCGACACGATCACCCGCGGCGACGACCGCGTGGCCGACTACAGTTCGCGCGGGCCGACGTGGTACGACGGTTTCGCGAAGCCGGACCTGGTTGCCCCGGGCACGAAGCTCGGCTCCCTCGCCACCGCCACCAGCACGCTCTACCTGGGCTACCCGACGCTGCGCATCGACACCAAGCACATCAAGTTGAGCGGCACCAGCATGGCCGCCGCGGTCACCACCGGTGTGGTGGCCCTGGTCGTCGAGGCGAGCAAGCACACCTCCGACGCGTGGGGTTCGTGCGGCAGCAGCTGCGCGCGTCCGGCGCTCACCCCCAACGCGGTGAAGGCGGTGTTGCAGTACACCGCCCTGAAGCTCAAAGACGACACCGGCGCCCAGTACGACGCGTTGACGCAGGGCGCGGGCGGCCTCAATGCCGCCGGCGCGGTGGCGCTCGCGGCCAACCTCGATACGCGCATGACGGTCGGCCAGTCATGGCTCTCGAGCGGGCTGGCCGCGTCGAGCACGATCGGCGGCCAGGCCTACTCGTGGGCGCAGAACATCGTGTGGGGCGAAAACATCGTGTGGGGCGAGGCCCTGCTCCTCACCCGCCAGGCCGCGTGGGCCGCCAACATCGTGTGGGGCGAGCGCGCCGACGACAACATCGTGTGGGGCAACAACGAAAACATCGTCTGGGGCAACAACATCGTCTGGGGCGAGAACATCGTCTGGGGCGAGAACATCGTCTGGGGCAACAACATCGTCTGGGGTAATGGCCTCATCGGCATCAATCTCGGCGCCGAGAACATCGTGTGGGGTAACGGCGACAACATCGTGTGGGGCAACCTCACCGACGACAATATCGTCTGGGGCAATCTGTCCGTCGACAACATCGTGTGGGGCAATTTCTTCGACGACAATATCGTTTGGGGTAACGTGGTTCAGGTGAGCCTCGGCGGCGGACAATAAGGGTTCAGGAGTTTTTTCCAATGAAACAAACGCATCACGGATCGTCGCTCGGAACCGTCCGCAAGAAGGCCGTGTGGGGCTACCGCGCAGGTGGGTGCGCGTGATGTCCGCCAAGGCGGCACGGCGCGCCGTTAGTCTTGGCGTGGCTGTCGCCGTCGTGTCGTTCTTCACGTCGTGCCAGCAGTCGCCGACCTCGCTCGTCGGCCCGACCGGCGCGAGCGCGGGGAGCCAGGCACAGAAGCCGTCGGAGAATAGTTGGGGATCGTCGCGCACTCACGGCGACAAGCAGTCGGCCAGCAACGAGTCGGATTTTTTCTGCGCGCTCGGCCCCTACGGTGCGGCCGATAACAGTCAAGCCACGATGTCGGCCAGCGGGAACGAAACGGTGGTGTGCACCGGCAAGACCGAGGCGGCTCCCGACAAGGCCCAAAAATTGGAAGGCTTCCCGTGCCTCCTGCACTTCGGCGACGGCGATCCGGGCACTGAAGACATCACCTTCGATTCACGAGCGGTGGTGACCCCGTCGGGTCACGTCACGCTCGTGTGCAAGAGCAAGAGCTAGCGTTACGGCGCTAGAAAATCCCGGAAGTTATCTTTCGTAATTCGAACGGTCACCGGCACGCCCGCCGGTCCAGGCGAACGACCGGCGCGGCCGTTAATCGAAAACGCGCACGCCTCCGCATCCCCCAGCCGCAAGACGAGTTCATTGCGCACTTCTATCGGACGCTTACTCCCGGCTTCCAGCAGTTCGGATCGCACTTGATTGCCGTCGGCGGCGGCTGAGAACCAGCACGGCCCCTTGGGGTCCATTTCAAACTGCATCAGCCCGCCAGGCACGTCAGCTGCGACCGGCGTGGGGGCAGTCTCGACTGCTGGTCCAGGCGTCGTCGCCGGCGCGGCAGGCTCTGCGGCAGAGGATGGGGCAACGCCGATGGCCGCCACTTTTGAGGACCATCCGTCCCAATTAATGGGTCCCACATACACGACCAGGCCGACCATCGCGGCAGCAAGGGTCAACCGGCCGACGCGATTCTCGCCGGGTCCCTGGTGAAGGTGCGCCGTATCGTCTTGTGCGAATGCGACTCCGCCCGTTCGTGCGACGGCAGTCGCGACAATCGCCGCGGCGTCTTCGCTGTCGGGAGCGCCGGCGGGTGCGATCTGCTGCAGGTAACGCTTGGCGGTCTGGTCGGGATCGAGTCCCACCTCTTTGGCGTAGGCCTTAACGAAGCCATGCGTGAAGAACGTC
>JANOZI010000252.1:0-8754 GCA_031429375.1 Acidobacteriota bacterium
AAACGCCCACGGTCGCGGTGTCGTCCCTTGATGCGCGCTATCGGCGGGGCCGCCACGAGCTGCGCGGCCAGTGGTCGATGGTGAATATTTCGGGCGCCGCGGATCTCAACCGCGCGTTGCAGATCCACACCGGACTCAGCCCCAACATCGCGAGCCGCCTGCTCGGCGCCTATGCGGAAGCGGCGACGCGCGTGACGCCGAACTCGTGGAGCCACGAGGTGGTCGTGTTCGGGCGCTACGAGAAGTTCGATACGCAGAACAAGATGCCGGCGGGCTACCAGCCGCTGCAGCAGTTTCAACGATCGGCGTGGGTCGCGGGCGCGACGTATTACCCGGACCCTGATGTCGCGTTCAAGGTTGATTTCGTCCGCGAGCGCAATAAGAGCGGCGTCGTCCGGGCGCCGTGGCAGGTCAACGTCGGTGTAGGGTGGTGGTTTTAGTCATGCGCGCAGTAACGATCGGCATTCTCTGTTTGTCCTTGTTCCCGGCCACGCCGATCTCGGGTGCGCGAAGAGACATCACGCTCACAAGCTCACAAGATGCGCCGAAGGTGATCCGAGTCTCCGCCGAGCGGTTTGCCTACACGCCCTCTGAAATCACCGTCGAAAAAGGCACGGTGATCGAGTTCCACCTCACCAGCGACGACACCGACCACGGCTTTCGCATCATCGGCACCGAGGTCGACGCGCAGATTCCCAAGCGCCGCCGCGGCGAAACGATCATCCGCTACACCGCCGACACCGCGGGGCGGTTCGTGATCGAATGCTCGCGCCCCTGCGGCGCCGGCCACACTGCCATGCGCGCCATGCTGGTCGTGAAATGAGGGCCGCCTTCGCCAAGGCGACGGCGAGCCAGGCTCTTGTGCTGGCGATGTTGATATGGGTCGCCACCACGCTCGGCGTGTCGGCGCCCTTCGACTCATACGGCTTCGGAAACTCAGTCGTATTCGCTCAGGGCGGGCAATTGCCGGCCGGCCTCGGCGATCCTCTCCAGGGCATCACGCCTGTCGAGTTCGAAGCGTTTCGGCTCGGGCTCGACGACTTCAAGGAAATCGAGCAGCCAAGCGAGGGCCTCGGCCCGTTGTTCAACGGGTCGGGGTGCGCGGCCTGTCATAACGTGCCGGTGGTCGGCGGCATGACGCCGATGACGGAACTGCGCGCGGGGCACCGCGACGACGACGGCAAGTTTCACGTCGTCGGCTTCACGACGTTGTTCCAGATGTTCTCGATCCCGGACCATCGCTGCCAGGCGGTGATGCCGCCGGAAGTCAACGTCATCGCGCGGCGGATGCCGATCCCGTTGTTCGGCGCCGGCCTGGTCGAAGCCGTGGCCGACGACACCGTGATCGCGCTCGAAGATCCGTTCGATCGCGACCGCGACGGCATCAGCGGCCGCGCCGCCATCGTGACCGACGTGTCGACCGGGCTGCGGCGCGTGGGCCGGTTCGGCTGGAAGGCGCAGATCGCCACGCTGCTGACGTTCTCGGGCGACGCCTATACCAACGAGATGGGGATCACCAACGACATGTTCCCGCTCGAGCCGCTCGGCGGGATCTCGCCGGCGCGGCTGCGCGAATGCGACCTGGTCAAGGATCCGGAAGACTTCGTGGACCCGCGCACCGGCAAGCGCTCGATCGACAACTTCGAAGCCTTCATGAAGTTCCTGGCGCCGATTCCGAGAGGCGCGATCACCGACGAGGTCCGGACCGGAGAGCAGGTCTTCAGCGCCGTCGGCTGCGCCTCGTGCCACGTCCCGACGCTGACCACGGGTGCGAACCAATCGGCCTCGCTCAACCGCAAGACGCTGGCGCTCTTTTCGGACCTGCTGCTGCATGACGTCGGCACCGGTGACGGCATCGAGCAGGCCGAGGCTCAGCAGAACGAGATCAGGACGCCGGCGTTGTGGGGCCTTCGCCTGCGCCGGCCGCTGATGCACGACGGCAGCGCGCCGACCGTGAGCGACGCGATCGCCCAGCATCGCGGCGAAGCAGCGGGGGTGATCGAGCGTTACCGCGCCGCCGCTGAGCCCATGCGACGCGCGCTGCTGGCGTTTCTCGACTCGCTGTAAATTCATCCACGGAAACTCAGAAACACAGAAACACCGAAATCCTTTTGGGCTGGCCAGAAAGACTTCCGAATTCGAGAGCTGGAGGCGCCAGTTTGGCACCGCCAGCGCCTGGGGCGGCCCGTGCTATCTCCCTTCATGCCTTCACCGAGCAGGACAGTGTCCTCGCCGGAATACGCGAGCAGATCGAAGTCGATGCCCGTCAGGCCGACGCAGGTCAACTGCGTGATGGTCGGGAAGTGTTCAAAAGACATTCAACGGCGGCGCGCATCGAAGCCATGATCCCGTTTGTCCTCACGCCTGCTGCGGAGAGGACATCCAACAGATCGACGACCAGCTCGTCGTTGAGAGTCCCGAAGCGGCCGAACGCGTGCCCGTACTCTCACTCGCCATCGAGCAGCCACTGATACGCCGGCTGCACGTCCACCCCGGACTGCGACCGCGCCGGCACTTGCTCGTGCGTCAGCACCAATATTCGCCGCGTCGCCCTGGGATGCTCCCGCACCGCCGCCGACAACGCCCGTAGCTCCCGCTCGCGAACGCCGGGCGCCGTCAGATCCGCGCACACCTGGATCAACTCCTCCGACCCGTCGGCAAAGCGCGCATGGAAGTCCACCTCCAAACCGTCCTCCGTCTTCACGTAGCCCACCTCCGCCTTCCGCCGCTCGAGTTCGTGCAGCACCACGGTCTCCAAGGCGTGGCCGAGATTCGCGCGGCCGCTGCGATCGAACGCACCGATGACGCCGGCATCCACCGGATACACCTTGCGCGGATTCGAGTTGCGCCGCCGCTCCGACTCCGTCGAGACGGGCACCATCGTGATCAGGAACGCATCCACGAGGTGCCCGACCATGGCATGGACCGCATCCTTGGCCACGCCGTGCCCCTGCGCCTTGAGATCCTGATGCAGCCGGTGCACGCTGACGCTCGACGCGGGATTGCGAAGACACTGCCTGGTCACCCACCGCAGCGCCGCCACCTGCGTCACGCCGTGCCGCTCGACCACGTCGCGGAAGAGCACGGTGTCTACGTAGCCCTGCAGCAGCTCGACCCGCAGCATGAGCTCGAGACCCTGCGCCTCTGGAAAACCGCCTTCGAGCAGGAACTCCAGAAATCGCTTTTCCAGCCAAGACCGCTCCGCGCTGGCGAATTCCCGGACCGGGCCCTTGGGCTCTTGCCCGCGATGCCGCAGGAACTCACGAAAGCTGAACGGCCGGATCACCGTCTCCATGCCGCGCCCGCGCAACGACGTGTGCACTTCCCGGCTCAGCATGCGCGCCGACGACCCGGAGACGATGACCTCCATGCGCTCGGTGTCGAGCACCCGGCGGACAAAGCGGTCCCAGCCGGCGACGAACTGGATCTCATCGAGCATCCAGAGGACCGTCTGCTTGCCGCGCAACTCGGGGAACCGGCGATAGTACTCCTCGAGCAGCCATCCCAACTGCTCGACTCCCAGATCCGCCAGCCGGTCGTCATCGAAGCTCAGGTAGAGGGCGCGATGCGGCGGAAGGGTCAACCGCCGCTCGGCCAGCACCTGCAGCAGAAAGGACGTCTTGCCGGCCCGCCGCATCCCGATGACCGCATGCGCCTTGCGGGGAACCGCCGGCAATTTCGTATCCCGCTGCGTCAAGGCAGCGGGCTCCGCAGCCGCGAGAGCGGCGTTGAGCTTTTCGAGTAAGACTGGATGTGGGCCCATAGCAAGGACAGGGTACCACTAATGTGTCCTTAATATAAGGACACATTAACAAAATCCAGTAATTCTGCCACGGCCACCCAGTCTGCGTGGGCTCCGTCCTTCTCCGTGTCCTCCTCTTTATTTATATGTCTTTGAGTCCGTGTCCGCGGATCAAGAAAAACACCGCGAGCGACGCGAGCGCCATGCCGTTCACCATCAACACCGCCGGCGCGGATCCGACTTGCGTAACCAGCCAGCCGGCCGCGAGGCCGCCGAGCGGCGAGCCGCCGCGAAACGCCACCATGTAGATGCTGACGACGCGCCCGCGCAGCTCCGGGGGGGCGAGCAGTTGGGCCAGCGAGGTCGTGAGCGAGAAGCACATCACCAGCAGAGACCCGGCGATGAAGAGGATCACCGCGCTCAGGATCGGCGTGCGCGACAGCGAGAACGCCGCCATCGCCGTGCCGAACAGCGCCAGGAACACCAGCAGCATCCGCCCGATATGGCGGTGCTTGCCGACCCACGCCACGATCAGCGCGCCGGTCACCGCGCCGGCGCCCGAGCACGTCATCAGCTTCGAATAGAAGCCGACGTCCTGGTGGAAGACGTCCTTCGTGATGACCGGCAGGAACGTCAGCAGCGGCAATCCGAGAAACGCGCCGGTGAAGCCCAGCGCGGTGACGATCATCAGGTTGCGCGAGTTGCGCACGTAGCGCAGCCCGTCCTTCAGCTCGTCGAACATGTTGGTGGCGGCGGCCTGGGGCACGTGAATGTCGCGCAGCGCGAGAATCGCCGCAATCACGAACAGGAACGAGATGCCGTTCAGCCCGAAGCACGCCACCATGCCGAAGGCCGCCAGCGCCGCGCCGGCCACGATGGGGCCGATGACACGCGCCAGGTTGAACTGAATCGAATTCAGCGCGACCGCGTTCGGCAAATGCTCCTTGCCGACCAGCGTCGGGATGAGCGATTGATACGCCGGCCCGCCGAACGCCTGCCCGCAGCCGGAGATGAACGACAGCGTCAGGATCATCCAGATCTGAATCGTCCCGGTGTAGACCAGCGCGGCGAGGATGAACGCCACCGTCATCTGCGTGACCTGCGAGGTCAGCATCATGTGACGGCGATCGCGGCGGTCGGCCACCACGCCGCCGATCAGCGTGAACAGCAGGATCGGCAGCTCGCCGACGAAGCTGTCGAGCCCGACATAAAACGCCGACGCCGACCCGGTCATGGTCACGATCAGCCACGCCTGCGCGATCTTCTGCATCCAGGTGCCGATGCTCGAGGTGAGCGCGCCTAACCAGAGGAGCCGGAAATTGCGGTGGGTGAGGGCAACCGCGATGCGCAGCGCGGCTTGGTTCAATCGGTTTTGCAACGGCTCAATTTTAGTGCGATTTGGATAGACTAGGCGGGTCTAAAGACCAGCCTCTACGCGTGCGAATGTAGCGGCGGGTCTTTAGACCCGCCTGACGGAGACAAGATGAAGAACATCGACCAGACCAGGCGACGATTCATGGCGCATTTTGCGGGCATGGGCCTCGGCACCACGCTGGCGCCGGGCATCCTGTGGGCGCGCATGCAGGACGCCGGCACGCAGAAGGTCACGCTGGCGATGGTCACCGACGCCCTCATGCTGTCGGGCATCGACCTGACGGAAGAAGAGCGGACCGCGCTCGTCGAAGGCGCCAACCGCAACCTCGCCGGCTACGAAGAGATCCGCAAGCTCCACATCCCGCCGGACATCTCGCCGCCATTTCATTTCAGCCCGGTCGTGCCCGGCCTCACGGTCAACAAAACCAAACAGCCGTTCCGGTTGAGCGCGGCGCCGCCGGTCAAGCGGCCTGCCAGTCTCGAGGACGTCGCGTTCTGGCCGATCCGCCACCTCGGCGAGCTGGTGCGCACGCGGCAAGTGACGTCGCTCGAGCTCACCGACATGTACCTGGCGCGGCTGCATCGCTACAACCCGGTGCTCAACAACGTCGTCACGTTCCTCGACGATCACGGCCGCGCCGAGGCGAAGCGCGCCGACGCCGAAATCGCGTCGGGCAAGTACAAGGGTCCGCTGCACGGCATTCCGTGGGGCGCGAAAGACATCATCTCGCTCAAGGGCCACAAGACGACGTGGGGGTCGTCGCCGTTCAAGGATCAAGTCCTCGACTACGACGCCAGCGTGATCGAGATGCTGCGCGACGCCGGCGCTGTTTTGATTGCCAAGGTCACCACCGGCGAGCTGGCCAGCGGCGACAACTGGTTCGGCGGGCAAACCAAGAGCCCGTGGGATCCGGCGCAAGGCTCGAGCGGATCGTCGGCCGGACCGTCATCGGCGACGGCCGCCGGCTGCATTGCATTTGGCATCGGCTCGGAGACGAGCGGTTCGATTCTCAGCCCGTCGGCGCGCTGCGGGCTCGCCGGCCTGCGGCCGACCTTCGGCCGCGTCAGCCGTCACGGCGTGATGGCACTGTCGTGGACGCTCGATCGGCTCGGGCCGATCTGCCGCTACGCCGAAGATACGGCAATCGTGATGCAGGCGATCGCCAAGCCCGATGGCCGCGACATGAGCGTGACCGACGTGCCGTTCAACTGGAACGCGCAGTTCGACATCAAGAAACTGAAGGTCGGGATCATCCAGGACTCGTTCGACGACATCAGCAACGCCTCGGCCAAGGCCAACGCGCAGAACACGCTCGACACCTTACGCGGGCTCGGCATCACGCAGTTCATTCCCGTGATCGTGCCCGAGTTCTCGGCCAACATCAGCGGCCTGAACATCGAGCGCACCGCGTACTTCGACGAGCATCTGCGCGCCGGTCGCATGAAAGGCACCCGCGGCGGCAATGGGCAGGGCGGCCGTTTGGTGTCCGCGCCGGATTACCTGCAGCAGCAGCGCGCGCGCATGATGATGATGATCGAGCTTGCCAAAGCGACCTCGCACGTCGACGTCTACATCGTCGGGTCGAACAACACGGGGGTTGGCGGTCCCGGTGGCCCGCGCGGGGCCGGCGCACCGCCAGCCACGCCGCCGGCGCAGCCGCAGCGCCCGCAGTCGCCGACACAGCGTCATTTCGGGATGGCCAATGCGGCCGGCTATCCCGCCATCAACCTGCCGAATGGATTCGCCGATACCGGCGGCCCGACCAACGCCGTGATCTACGGGCAGCCGTATCGCGAGCTGGAAATCATCGCGCTGGCGAAGGCCTATCAAGATGCCGCCGGTTTCCATCTGCGGAAGCCGACGAAGCTCGACGCGCCAACGCCCACGCAGGCGCAGTAGAGGCGGGTCTTCAGACCCGCCTGCTCAACATGGGTATGCGATCCATTCTCGGCCTCGCCCTGATCGCCGTCGCGCTGCTTTGCGCGGAGGCCGCCGCGAGCGATCGCGATCTCCGGGAGAAGATCGTCTCAGGTGGACGCGAGCGCAGTTAGCGCGTCTTCGTGCCCGACGGCTTTGGCAAGAGCGGTCCCGGGCCGGCCGTGGTGCTGTTCATTGGATCGGGCAGCAACGTCGATGGCCTGATGGATCCGTGGAAGCACATCGCCCGCAAGGAAGGCGTGCTGCTGATCGGCGATCTGGATCGGCACGAAGGATCAAATGGTGCCGCTCAAGATGGTGCGCGATACCCTCGCGGTGCTCACCGCGCGCGGATTCCCGGCAAGGGTGTCAGAGATCAACGGACACACCCACTCGTATGCCGAGCGGGCGAACGACGTCACGGCGGAGTCGTGGGAGTTCCTGAAGAAAGAAATGCTGCCGGCCGACCCCAGGTATTACCGCTATCCGTTCAAGCCGTAGAGGCGGGTCTTTAGACCCGCCTGCTAGTTTCTGAAGAGCGCGACGTACGGCTCGTACTGGAACCGGCGGTGCCGTGCGTGCCCAGTGATCTCTTTCAGAATTCCTAGATCAACCAGGCGCTACACGATCTGGTTCGCCGACGGAAAGGTGGTCCGGCTGATCGCGCGAACGTCGTTCACGCTCACAATCGGTTTTTCATACAGCTGCTCGAGCAGGCAGTGACCGTTGCCGGCGGCTCGCCCGAGGCGATCGGTGATCGGTCGTCGATGCTCCTCGCGGAGCGCCAGGATATTCCGCGCAGTCATCGCGGCTTCGACGCTGACCTCGGCCACGCCGCGAAGAAAGAACGTCAGCCAAGCTTCCCAGTCACCTTTATCTCGGACGGCTTGCAGCCTATCGTAGTACTCCTCACGGTGCTGTTTGAAGAAGTGGGAGAGATACAAAACGGGTTTGTGAAGCACTTTGCGCTCGCACAGAAGAAACGTGATCAACAAGCGTCCAATTCTGCCGTTGCCGTCGAGAAACGGATGAATAGTTTCAAACTGCGCGTGCGCCAGTCCAATCGTGATCAACAGCGGGACGGCGTCTTCCTGATGCAGGAATGTCTCGACATCACCGAGTAACGCGGGCACGTCGTGGGGCGGCGGAGGAATGAACGTGGCGGTCGCCAGGGTCGATCCTCCTGGGCCGATCCAATTCTGACTTTGTCGCAGCTCACCAGGTGTGACATGCGATCCTCGTGCACCTTGCAACAGCTCGTGATGAATTTCCCGGATTAGGCGAATCGACACGGGAAGCTCGTCGAGCCGCGACAGCCCCAGGTTCATTGCCCTCACGTAGTTGACTACTTCATCGACGTCGCCGGGCACCAAGGCCAACGCCTTTCACGTGACCTGGGAATGGCTCCTTAAGCCGCCGGCCCGGAAGGGCAATCGAGCCGATGTGATGTTCCTCGTCAACGGCCTCCCCGTCTGCATCGTCGAGCACAAGAACCCGAAGGACGGCGATGCGATCGACCGCGCGGTGAAACAGTTGAAACGCTACGAGGTGGAAACACCCGAACTGGTGGGAACACCGCAGCTTTTCAATGTGACGCATTTGCTCGACTACTGGTACGGCGTCACCTGGAACGCCAGCCGACGCGAAATGGCCAGGTGGAAGCAAAGGCGAGAGGAAACATATCGTTTCGCCGTCCAGTCCTTCTTCGAGCCGACCGACT
>JANOZI010000253.1:0-4571 GCA_031429375.1 Acidobacteriota bacterium
CCGACCCCGGCCGCGCTTTCGACCCAGATGCGGCCGCCGTGTCCCTGGACGATGCCCTTGGCGATGTACAAACCGAGGCCGGTGCCGTCCTGCCCCGGCTGCTTCATCGTGCGGTACGGCTCGAAAATCGTGTCGAACTCCTCGCGCTGAATGCCGGGGCCGTTGTCGCGGACCTCGACCAGCACCTCGCCGTCTCGAATGCCGGCGTGAAGGGTGATGGTGTCGCCTTCCCGGCAGAACTTGATGGCATTGCCGACCAGATTGGCGAGCACCTGCAGAATCCGATCGCGGTCGCAGACTACCGTGGCATCGTCGACGGCAAACTCGCACACCAGGCGCATCTGCCTGGCACGGGCCAGCGGTTGATGAGTGTCGCAGGCCTCCTCGAGTATCGGCTTGATCTTTTCTGCGTGCGCGTCAATCGAGAGCCGGCCGGCCTCGATCGAGGCCATATCCAGCAGGTCGCCCAGCAGATTCTGCATGGTGCGCGCGGTTCGCTGGATCATCTCGACCGGCTTACCGAGCTCCGACTGGTCGCTTCGAACCGAGACCTGCAAGCCGAGCAAGTGGGCGCTCATGCCGATCACGCCCAGCTGGTTGCGCAAATCATGCGACACGATGGCCAACACCTGCTCGCGCAGCCGAACCGCATTCTGCGCTTCGGCGTAGAGGCGGGCGTTCTCGATGGCAGTGGCCGCCCGGCTGGCGAGGTCTTGGGCGATCAGGAGATCGTCATCGGAGTAGCGGCGGTTCGATTCGGCGCTGACCAGCGCGATCGTGCCGAGGATCTGATCCCGCGAGATGATCGGGACGATGATGTAGGCGCGAAACCCGAGCGAGCGCAAGAGCAGAAAGTGCTCGCGATCGCGCGACACCGCAGTCAGCTCATCGTCGCTGACTTCGGTATGTAGTTCCGAGCGGCCGGTGGTGAGCACGCTCGTGATCCCCGTGGCGGAGTTGGGATCCGGTGGATACTGCTCCTGCAGTGCGGCCGCCAACTTCTCCTTTTCGGGATCGACATGGGCCACCGACACCCGCCGCACCGTGCCGTCCTCCACCAGATCGACGACGCACCAGTCCGCGATCGTCGGCACTGCCAGGCGCGCAATGTTCTTCAGCGTCGCTTCGTAGTCCAGCGACTGGGCGAACTGCTTGCTGGATTCCGCAAGAAAGCGCTGCGCGCTTTCCGTGCGCCTCAGGTCGGCGAGGAGTTGCGCCTTGACCACCACGGACGTGGCGCGGCTCGCCATGGTCCGAAACAGCAACTTGTCTTCCTCGGAAAACTCGGAGGCCGTGAGGGAACCGATGTGGGCCACGCCGATGACCTTGCCGTCGCGGATGAGCGGCACGCCGTACAAAGCGCGAACGCCCTTGTTCTGGATGACCTCGCTCGTGACGCGCGGGTCGGTCGCCGCGTCTCGCAGGAAGACCGGTTGCTGCTCTGCGGCGACGTAGCCCGAGAAGCCGTCGCCGATTTTGACCGGAGGCAGTTGCCGCAGGTCTTCTTCGAGGCCGACCGCCGCGCGAACGCGGAGCAGATTGCCTTCGCGAAGCAGCACGGCGGCGGTGTCAACCGACGCCATGCCGTCGAGGGTGGCGCGAAGCAAGTCGTGCAGGAACATGTCGAGGTCGCCCGACCCGAGCGCCGCCTCGGAGACGCGGTCGAGCGCCTTCAACAGTTTCTCTCGCGACTGCGCATACCGGATGGCCGACTGGCGGACCGACTCGTCGAACGCGGTGTCGAGGTGCCGCAGTTCACCGAGGTCGATGGTCGTCCCGACGCGCGCTTCCCACAGGTCCAGGATGGAGCGGCGCAGCAAGCTGTATTCGGTGACGATCTGATCGAGGTCGAAGCCGCGGCCAAGCCGATCGACGGCGTGGTCTTTCGGGAGCGACCCAAGCGAGACCGAGCGGCCGGTGTGCGCCGAAGCGACGACCTCGGCGATCTGCGCCAGGATTTGCGGCAGGTGATCGATGATCGCCGCGTCGGACAAGCCGGCGGCGGGCGACAAGGTTCGCGCCCGCTCCATCCAAATGCCGACTATCTCTGCCTGGTGAGTGCGAAGAAAGTCGCTCAGCCTCGAGGGCGACGGTTCGAGTCCCGGGGGAGGGAACGCCAACATTACTCTGCAAACAAGAGTTAGCAAAAACCCCGCCAGCGCGGCCGTGATGGCGCACTGACGTACTTAGACGACCAGCGCGGGCGTGTTTATGTTTTGGAAGGACGATGGTCGGTAGGGCGCCTGTGTTAGCCAGACGTCGCGGTGACGGCGGAGCGGTGGGCTAGCGGGCTACTGCCAGGCGCCGGCGGTTTGGACGAAACCGTACATTTACAGAATTTGGGGAGCCCGATTCTTGTATGCCGCTCTGCCCGGCCGTGGGCCGCGATCGCACCGTGGCGCGATCGCTTATCGCAGGCGTGGCGACCGCCGGCATCGCCTACGTCGTCGACTTTTACGTGGTCCCGAAGCGGCTGACGCCGGGTTTTGAAAAGCGGCTGTCCAACCGCTCGTTGCTGGGAATCTACGCGGCGCTCGCCGCCGGCTTGATGATTAGTGGATCGTCAACGCGCGCTTAAGGCGTACAAGCGAAAGGCCCGGTGTCCCGAGCCTTTTACTACGAGGATAATTTGGTCGGGGCGAGAGGATTTGAACCTCCGACATCTCGGTCCCGAACCGAGCGCTCTACCAGGCTGAGCCACGCCCCGACGGCCCCATCAGTCTAACCTATCGGCCCTGAATCCGCCTAACCTCGACTAACACGCGATGAATAAGACCCGCAGCGTATTGGGGCTGATCGGTCGACCCGTTCTTCTTCATGTTCCTCGTGCCCGGGGTGTTGCTGGCGTTGGCGTCGACGAAATAGGAGCACCCTGGGGTGCCCGCGATTCCGTCTTCAAATCGGAATCGCGCGTCTCATCACGCGGCGCCCCATAAAAGGGGCGCCCTACGCCTGCGCAGTCCGCCGCACCGCACCGGCACCGGCACCGGGCACCAACCCCTTGGCACCCTAGCTAGGCACCCTTGGCACTCTTGGCACCTGACGGGTGCGCGTTACTCGTATCGCAGCGCAACCATCGGATCGACGCGGGCCGCGCGCAGTGCCGGTAGCCACACGGCGAAGAACGCGACGATCGTCAGCACGATGGGCACGCCGACGAACACCAGCGGGTCGCGCGCGGTCACCTCGAACAGGAACGCCGTCATCAGCCGCGCCAGGCCCCAGGACGCCGCGAGGCCGATCGCGACGCCGACGAGCGCCAGCTGCATACCCTGCCTCACCACCATGCGCCGCACCGTGCCGCCATCGGCACCGAGCGACAGCCGGATGCCGATCTCCTGCGTGCGCTGCTCCACCGAGTACGCCATCAGCCCGTAGATGCCGATCGCCGCAAGCAACAGCGCCGACGCGCCGAAGATCGTCATCAACCACATGTTGAACCGCTGCCGCGACGTCGAGCGGATCACCACATCCGCCATCGAACGCACGTTCGCGACCGGCAGGCCGGTCGCCTGGCGCAGCTCCTCCTGGATCGCGGCGCTCATCGCGTACGGATCGCCGCTGGTGCGGACGACCCACGACATCGGACCAAGACCCATGTTCAGAGCGTTGGCCGCATCCGGCACCTGCGCCTGCGGAATGTACATCGCCGGCCCGGGGGTCTGCTGCAGGCCGCCGTCGCGCGTGTTGCCCACCACGCCGATGATCTGGCGCTCGCCCTCGGAGTTGAACTCGCGCATCACGCCCCGGCCGATCACCAGCCGCTCGTTCAACGGATCCTTGTCCTTGAAGAACTCGTTGGCCATCGCCTCGTTGATGATCACCACCGGCGGCGCCACGCTATCGTCACGATCGGTGAACGCCCGGCCGCGCTTGACCGGGATCTTGAAGACGTCGAAGTAGCCGGAGGTGATGTTGATCCACTGCCCGCCGCCGTGGAACGGGCCGGTGTCGGGCAGCGGACGGCCGACGATGACGAAGGGCAAGCCGTATCCGCCCGTGAGCGGCACGCAGCACGTCGAGCTCGCCGCGACGACCCCGGGCAGCGCCTTCAGGCGATCGGTGCCGCTGCGGACCATCAAGTCCACCGCCTGCGATGCCGCGTACTGCGGCCCCGTCGCCGACATGCTCATCGTCAAGACGTTGTTGGCGTCGAAGCCGGGGTCGACGCGGCCGAGCGCAATCGCCGATCGAATCAGCAGCGCGGAGCCGACGAGCAGGGTCAGCGCGAGCGCAACTTCGGTGACGACGAGAATCGAGCGGGTCTTGTTCTGGCGGAACCCGGTGCCCGAGCGCCCGCCCGTTTCCTTCAACGTCGAGGTGAGATCGGTCTTCGAGCTTTGCAAGGCTGGGATCAAGCCGAAGATCAATCCGGTCGCGAGCGATACGGTGAGCGTAAAGGCGAGCACGCGCCAATCGACAGCCACGAGCGCACCCTCCTGCCCGATGCGCGGCAAGCCCGCGGTATTGACCGACAGCAATGCGCGAATGGCCAGCGTGCCGAAGGCGAGTCCGAGCGCGCCGCCGACGAGCGACAAGACGATGCTTTCGGTGAGCACCTGGCTGATGAT
>JANOZI010000254.1:0-5906 GCA_031429375.1 Acidobacteriota bacterium
CACCATCGTGCCGACGTCGGGCAAGGTGCTGTCGGGCGGCGTCGACAGCAACGCCCTGCAGCGCCCCAAGCGGTTCTTCGGCGCCGCGCGCAACATCGAGCAGGGCGGCTCGCTCACCATCGTCGCCACCGCGCTGGTCGACACCGGCTCGCGCATGACGAAGTGATCTTCGAAGAGTTCAAGGGCACCGGCAACATGGAGGTCCACCTCGACCGCAAGCTCGCCGACCGCCGCGTGTTCCCCACCATCGACATCCAGAAGAGCGGCACCCGGAAAGAAGAGCTGCTGCTGCCGAAGGAAGACCTCAGCCGCGTCTACGTGCTGCGGCGGGTGCTGACACCGCTGTCGCCGGTCGAGGCGATGGAGCTGCTGTTGTCGAAGATGAGCAAGACGAAGACGAACGCAGAGTTTCTGTCAGCGATGCAGAACGGCAAATGAATTAACAGGAGATCAGGAGTTCAAGAGTTGAATTTCGAAAAACTTCCTCCTGAGCTCCTGGCCTCCTGTTTAGAATAGTGACATGCCGGCTTCGACGACGGTGAAGGTCGCGCTCACACAAATGGCGTGCGGCGAGGATCCGAAGGCCAACATGGCCCGGCAGTTGGCGCTCGTCGAGCGCGCCATGAAGAAGGGCGCAAAGATCGTCTGCACGCAGGAGTTGTTCCGCTCGCAGTATTTCTGCCAGGTCGAAGACCACCGCTTCTTTGCGCTCGCCGAATCGATCCCGGGGCCGTCTACCGACGCGTTCGCCAAGCTCGCCAAGAAGTACAAGGCCGTGGTGGTGGCGTCGCTGTTCGAGAAGCGCGCCGCCGGCGTGTATCACAACACCGCCGCGGTGATCGACGCCGACGGATCGCTGATGGGCGTCTACCGCAAGATGCACATCCCGGACGACCCGCTGTTCTACGAGAAGTTCTACTTCGCGCCCGGCGATACCGGCTTCCGCTCGTGGAAGACGAAGCACGCCACCATCGGCGTGCTGATCTGCTGGGACCAGTGGTTCCCCGAGGGCGCGCGGCTCACCGCCATGCAAGGGGCGGAGATCCTGTTTTACCCGACGGCGATCGGCTGGCATCCGTCCGAGAAGAAGCAGTACGGCAAGGCGCAACACGATTCGTGGGAGCTGATCCAGCGCAGCCACGCCGTCGCCAACGGCTGTTACGTGTGCGCGCCGAACCGGATCGGCCACGAGGTCATCACCGGCAAGGACGGCAAGCCGGTCGACAAGGACGGCCTGGTGTTCTGGGGCCAGTCGTTCGTCGCTTCGCCCGACGGCCAGGTCCTCGAGCGCGCCCCGGCCGACAAGGAAACCATCGTGATCGCCGACTGCGACCTGGCGCGGGTCGAGTTCAGCCGGACGCACTGGCCGTTCCTGCGCGATCGCCGGATCGACGCCTACGGCGGTCTCACCAAGCGCTTCGGCGATAAGCCCCCTAGACGCCCAAGGCACCGTCCGCACCCCAGGCACCGAAAGGGACGCCGGCGGCCCATGGCTTTTCGTTCCCGCCGGAGTGGTACCGGCATTCCGGGACCTGGATCAGCTGGCCGCGTCCTGAAGGCATTTCGTTCCCCGGCCGCTACCACGAAGCCATCGACGACATCGCCGGCGTGATTCGCGCCATCACCACGGGCGAGCGCGTTCACATCAACGTCCCGAACGACAATTACGAGCAGTTGGTGCGCAAGTTTCTGCGCGGCCATCGCGTGGCGCTGGCGCGGGTCGATTTCCATCACATCCCGACCAACGAAGCCTGGGCCCGCGATCATGGCCCCGCGTTCGTGCTGCGCAAGCGCCGCGGCAAGACGGAGGCGGCGATCGTCGATTGGGGCTTCAACGCGTGGGGCGCCAAGTATCCGCCGTGGGATGCCGACGACAACGTGCCGACACGGATCGCCGAGGAACTGAACCTGCCGGTGTTCCATCCCGGCATCGTCATGGAAGGCGGCGCGGTCGATTTCAACGGCGCCGGCACGGTGCTGACGACGACGTCGTGCCTGCTGAACAAGAATCGCAATCCCCGGCTCTCGCAGCGGCAAATCGAGCGCTACCTGCGCGACTATTACGGCCAGAGCCACATTGTCTGGCTGGGCCAGGGCATCGAAGGCGACGACACCGATGGGCACATCGACGACCTCGCCCGCTTCATCGACGCCCGCACCATTGCGATCGGCATCGAGTGGGATCGATCGGATCCTAATTTCGCCGTGCTGCACGAGAATCGTGCGCGGATCGCCGAGGCGCGCGATCAGGACGGCCGGCCGTTCCGCATTCTCGATCTGCCGATGCCGAAACCGCTCGAGTACGACGGCCAGCGCCTGCCTGCGACCTACCTGAACTTCTATTTCGTGAACGGCGCGCTGCTGGTGCCGACCTTCGGCCAGCGCGCGCGCGACCGCCAGGCGCTCGCGATCCTGCAGGACCACCTGCCCCGCCGCAAGGTGATCGGCGTCGATTGCCGGGCCCTGATCTGGGGCCTCGGCGCCATTCACTGCTTCACGCAGCAACAGCCCAAGTACTAGAGCTCGGGCCAGATGCGCGTGAGTGGGAAGGGCACGGCGTCGAACGGCTCGGCCTGGGCGACCGCGTCATCCTTCAACGTTGTCAACCCGACAAAGCGGCCGTCGGCCAGTCGCAACACCTCGATCGTCCGTTTGATCGGATGAACCAACCACACATGGCTGACGCCTTCGCGCGCATAGATACGCAGCTTCTGATTGCGATCTATTTTCTCCGTCGACGGCGACAGAATCTCGCACACCCACTGTGGCGCCTGGGTCATGTACGCCTTGTCCCCGATTTTCGATAACCGATCGCGCCGCCATCCGGCCAGATCCGGTACCAGGACATCATCGGTGAGATGAATCTCGGGTTCGTACAAGAGCCACCAGCCGCCCGGCCCGCCGTTGCCATGTTGAAATGGCGGGACGATCTCCGCGGTCAACATCGCGGCCGTGTGTTGATGTCTGGGCGCAGGGTGCGGGCTGACCCACAAATCGCCCTCGAGGATCTCCGCGATGAGGTGGTCCGGAACCTCGCAGAGATCCTTGTAGGTCGCTGCGCGGCCCAGTGGTCCCGCCTTGGACATGGGACGACGCTACCATCGTCGAAGGCCGAGCGCCAACTCGCCGTTCGGCCCTGGATTTGTGCTGGTCGTGTGTGTTCCTGGTCGAGGCGACTTTGTGTAATCCGCACCTTCTGCGGCCTAGAGGGCGTCATGGGTGCCAAGGCTGGTCTGACACCGTGCTATGATTGAGGTTTCTCTTGCGTGCCGGTAAGTGGGCTATGTCGCCCCGGACCCGGCGAAAGGACGCACCAGTCATGAAGCCAGCAATTCACCCGGAATACCTTGAAGTCGAAGCGCATTGCGCCTGTGGCGCGAAGTGGATGACGCGCTCGACCAGCAAGGACCTGCACCTGGACGTTTGCTCCGAGTGCCACCCGTTCTTCACCGGCCGCCAGAAGCTGCTCGACACCGAAGGGCGCATCACGCGGTTCACCAAGAAGTTCGGCGCCCAGACGGTCGAGAAAGCGAAGACGGCCGCGAAGGCCGTCAAAGACACCAAGGCCAAGACGGCCGGCGCCAAGCCGGGTGCGAAGAAGAAAACTTAAACTTAGGACGAGCTCGCTTCGAGCGTCGCATCGAGGGCGGCCACCAGGCCGCCTTCTTTGCGTACCGCGAGCTTGCGCTCGAGTCGCCGCAGCCGGTGCTCCGCCGCGTCGCGCCGGCGCCCCAGCGGGCCGTCGCTCAAGACATCCAGCACGAACGATCGCGCGGTGCCGAGATCGCGCAAGCGATGCTCGTGGTAAATCGCGAGCGCTTCCTTCGCCTCGCGGCGGAAGGCGGCCGAGCACCGTGGCAGCGCGGCCAGCCGCGCCCAGGCCTCCGCCGCCTCGTGAATGCGCCCGCCCCTGCGCCTGACCCACGCCAGCCGCCGCAACCCGTCGGCATGCAGCTCGGGCTCGGTCCCGACGCGCTGCGCGAGGTCGATCGCTCGCAGGAAGGCCGCCTCGGCGTTGTCGTGCGCGCCGGCCCGCTCGTAGAGCCGCGCCAAGCCGAAACACTCGTGCGGGTTGCCCGCGGCGCGCGGCCCCTGCGCCACCAGCGTGAGCGCGCGCGCCATCACCGCCGCCAGCGACAGCAAGTCGAGGCGATTGTGTTCGAGCACGGACTCGAGCGGCCGCGCATCCCCATCGCGAATGAACTGGAAATACCGCGAAGGAATCTCATAGCCGGGCACGTCGCCGATGCGATGCAGGCCCGCGATGTGCTTCTCGAGCACCGCAAGCGAGCAGCTGCTGTCGTCCGGATCGGGCCCGGCGGCATTGGCCCGGCCGCGCCACAATCGCCGCGCGGCGTGCAGCATGTCGAGGTGCGGCAGCTCACCGAGCGGAAACGGCAGGCGGTGGAACAGAAACCGCGTTTCGATCAGCGGCACGTCGAAGGTGCGGCCGTTGTAGGTCACGAGCCCGCCATGCGCGGCGGCCCATGCGGCCACCTCGCCGAGCATCATGTGTTCGTGCTCGAAGCCGGGCATCAGGTACTGGCGCACGCGGATCGCGTCGCCATCGATCGCCGCGCAACCGACGAGAAAGGCCTGCGTGCCGGCGCCGCCGAACAGGCCGGTCGTTTCCAAATCCAGGAAAAGTAGCGGCGGGTCTTTAGACCCGCCGTTTAGCGACGACAAACCTGAAGGTTTGTCGCCACCAATGCAACTTGAGGGTTTGTCGCCACCAATGCCTTTCGCTTTCGGCCACGCGCGCGCCATCGTCGCCATCGCGTCCTGGCCCTCGCGCAGCGTGGCGACCAGATCGCCGATCCGCTGGCGGCCGTGCAACGCATCAGCGGGATATTCGCGATCGACGATGATCGCGGCGCCGTTGGCCCGCTCGATGACCGCACCGCCCAGTACCGAAGCGGCCCGCGCCCGGCCGGGCGGGTCTCCCACCTTCGCGCTCCGCGCTTCGGCGGGCAAGAAAGACCCGCCCCTACATTCCACGTTCTCTGAACGATCGGACAGCTCCGGCGAGACGACCGGTATCGGGGAAGGGCGTGTACCCTGGACGATGCCGCGCAGCCGATCGGTGATGCTCGACATCGCTAGAACGGAACGTCCTCGATCTGACGATGGCCGACGCCGCCGGCCTGTGGAAGAGCGGTGCCGATGAGATGATCCAACAATCGCAGCGCCACGGTCTTTGCGAGCGGACCCGTCTCCCCAATCGGCCCTACGCATACTGGGCAACCGGTCTCGCAGTCGCAGCCCATGATCAGCGAGCGCGTGCGCGACAGCAACTCCTGCTGCATGCCCCACAGCGGCGCGCTGAAGCCGATGCCGCCGGGATAAGCGTCATAGAGAAAGATTCGTGGTGTGTCATCCCCGTCGGTCTCACCCGCATTGACCGACAGGCCGATGTCGCGCGCGTCGCACATCAGCAGCAGCTGCGCCACCTGCTTCATCGCAAAGGCCAGCCCGACCACGCCGTCGCGGCGGTCGTCGCTGGCGTACGGCAGCGCGTTCATCACCACCAGCGGCACCTCGAGCCAGTACGACGTCGTGTGCATCTGCTGCTCGGGCAGGTCGAGCTCGCCCGAGCCGACGTTCTCGTTGGTGTGAAAGCGGATCTTCTTGAAGCCGACCACGCGCGACACGACGTGGACTTCGCCGTGGAGCGCGGCCTCCGCCGACTCGAAGCGATCGAGGATGCTGACCTTGGTATAGGTGATCGCCGTCGTGTAGTAATCGCAGTCGACCTCGCGGACGTGCGCTTTCCTGCCGACGAAATCGAGCTCTTCGACATGATAGATCTTGCCCTCCACCATGTAGATCGCTTTCGGGTGCAGAGTCGACAGCGCGCTCGTGAAGTCGGTCTCGCCGATCACCTTGGCGCCGTCGGTGTGATCGGT
>JANOZI010000255.1:0-10616 GCA_031429375.1 Acidobacteriota bacterium
GCCGCATCACCGAGAACGGCAGCGCGGGCACCGATCACGGCGCGGGCGCCAACATGATGGTGCTCGGCGGCCTGGTGCGCGGCGGCATCTACGGCACCGCGCCCAACCTCAGCGTGGATCCCGCCAACCCGACGCTCGAAAACAGCGCCGCTGATGTGAAGTACGAAACCGACTTCCGCGCGGTCTACGCGCAAATCCTCGACAACTGGCTGGGCGTGAATTCGGTCACGATCCTCGGCGGTGACTACCGCGCCGGCGCGCCGAACATCTTGTAGTCACGAAATACAACCACAGAAACACAGAAGCACAGAAACACAGAACAACTTTTCGAAAATGCCTGCGGGCATTTCAAAAGAGTTTTCAGTGTTTCCGTGGTTCTGTGTTTCCGTGTGATGTATTTACTTGGCGTGCTTGACCAGTGTGTCGCGCCACATGGCCACCGGCTCTGGCGCGCCGCCCAGGCCATCGAACACGATCTGTCCGGTGCGGAACCCCGTGCCATAGAACCGCTCGTTGGCGTCGCGATCTTCCCGGATCGTCGAGCCGTTCAGCGTCACGCCCGCAAACAGCCCGCGCGCACGCGAATAGCCGAGGATCTTGGCGCGCATCTGAATATCGGTTTGCGCCGTCGCTTCCCGCCCGACCGGGCCTGCCGCGACACCGGCCTCGGCGCCCAGCTTGAACTGGTTCTTCACTAATTGTTCGAGACCGCGCCGGTCAGTGATCACGAGCACGAGGTCGATCGCCTGCAAGCCGATCTGCGCGCCGACGCTGCCGCCGGTGATCGTGAGAAACGCGGGGGACGACCACGCGCCCGCTGCATCACGCACGCTGAGGACGCCGTGGCCGCGCTGGCCGCCGAGGAACATGCCGCCCTTGATGAGCGACGGAAACACCGCGATACCCTGCGCCTTCTCGAGAATCGCTTCGGGGATCGCTTTGTCGCCGGCTGCCATGATCTCGTCGAGAACGGCGGCGGATTCCGTAATGCGCCTGAGCTCGTCCTCGGCTGACTGTTGCGCGTGGACAACAGTGAGACTGAGAGCAAATGCGGAGATGATCAACACATTCTTCATGTAAGTTGTCCTGCGTCGGGGTCAGACCCCTGTCACACCTAGTATGTCTTGAAGGGCCGGTTCCAGCTCGCGGAACGCGAACTTGAACCCCAACTCTTCCGCGCGGGCCGGCACCGCGCGCTGACCGGTGGTCAGCAAGTACGACATTTCGCCCAATGCCAGATTCAGGGCGAACGCAGGTGCGCGCAACACGGCCGGCCGCCGCAGCACGCGCCCAAGCGTCTGCGTGAAGTCGCGATTGGTCACCGGCTGCGGAGCCGTGCCATTGAACGCGCCGGCGCCGCGCTCCGATTGGATCAACCACAGCACCATCGACACCCAGTCGGCCACATGAATCCACGGCATGAACTGATGGCCTGAGCCGATCGTTGCGCCGAGTCCCAGGCGGAACGGTGGCAGCATGCGCGGCAACGCGCCGCCCTTCGAATCGAGCACGAGCCCGGTGCGAACCATCGCCACCCGCGTGCCATGCCCCTCCGCGGCGCGCGCTTCCTCTTCCCATTCGACGCACACGCGCGCCAGAAAGTCCGGGCCCGGCGGCGTGGCTTCGGTCACTGGTTGCTCGTCTCGTGGACCGTAATAGCCGACGCCCGAAGCGCTCACCAACGCTCGCGGCGGCGTTTGGCAGGTGGCCATCGCGCGCACGAGGGTGCGTGTCGCCAGCAGGCGGCTGTCCCGAAGCGCGGTCTTGCGATCGGCGCTCCATCTGCGGTCTGCAATGCCTTCACCCGCGAGGTTGATCACGGCATCAACGCCGTCGAGATGCCCGGCAAGCGATCCGGCGGAGCCGTCGGGGTGCCACGCGACGTCAGACGGCCGGTCTTTCCTCGGACGACGGGTGAGGGTCACGATGCGATGACGCTCGTGTTGGAGCCGCGCCGCAAGCTTGCGACCGAGGAAGCCGGAGCCGCCGGCCAGCACGATGGTCATGGGTCAGACAGTTTCCAGTTTCCAGTTTCCAGTTAACAAGTTAACAAGTTAACAAGTTAACAGCTAACAAGTTAGCAGTCTTGCTAACCGCCAACTGGCAACTGTTAACTGGCAACTGTTAACTGTCCTAGTCTTGACATACGGATCAGGTTTCAGTTAACTAACCAGTTAGTTGACTGCCAAGGCACCCGTCGGCTCCAAGGGATCCCGTCCCGACACCCGAACCGCGGTGTTTCAAGCCGCTGCCGCCGAATTTTCCGCCCGCGGCTTCGACGGCGTGGGCGTGGACGACATCGCCGAGCGCGCGAAGGTCAACAAGGCGATGATCTATTACCACTTCGCCGACAAGCTCGCGCTGTACCGAGCCGTTGTCGGCGACATGCTCGCCACGATCGGCACCACCGTCACCGAGATCGCCAAAGCCGACCTCGCACCGGCCGACAAGCTGAATCGCTTCATCGAACAATTCGTTCGTCACGCCGACGCCCGGCCCTGGTTTCCTCCCTTGATGCTGCGCGAGATTGCCGCAGGCGCTCCGCACCTTGATCTCGAGACCGTAAGCCTCATGAAAGTCGTGTTCCTTGGGTTCGGAAACATTCTCGCGGAAGGCGCGGCCGCCGGCACGTTCCGCGCCATTCACCCGGTGCTGGCCTACACGTCAATCGTGGGTCCGCTCTTGATGAACGCCGCACGAGAGCGCATGGCCGCCGAACCCGGACGCTCGCAACTGCCGATGTTCGTCGCCATCTCTCACGAAGATTTGATCGCGCATATCCAGTACACCGCGCAGCGCATGCTTGCCAAGAGTTGACGCCATGAATCGACCCCCAGTTGCTTTCCTGCTCCTCGTCATCACAGCCGCTTGCACTCCCGAACCGCCCAGCGACGTGCTGCGAGTGTCGGGCCACGTTGAAGCGACCGAGGTCCGGCTCGCAGCGGATGCCGGCGGACGCGTGCTGACTCTCGGGGTGAAAGAAGGTGACCGCGTGCAGCCCGGTCAGCTCGTGCTCACGCTCGATACGCGCGACGTCGAGCTGGCGATTCAGCGCGCGAAGGCCGAGCAGTCGCAGGCCGAAGCGCAGCTGCGCCTCGTGATGGTGAGCGCGAGGCCCGAAGACATCCGCCAGGCGGAAGCGCAAATTGCGGGTGCCCGAGGGGATGTCGCGGCGGCGCAAGCCGAGCTCGCCGGCGCCGAGCAGGACCTCGACCGATTCGAGACGTTGCTCCAGAGCAACTCCGGCTCGCGCAAGCAGAGAGACGATGCGGCGACGAGGCGGGATGTGGCGAGGGATCGCGTGGTGACCGCGGCGAGCCGGGTGAGGGCAGCGGAAGAAACCCTCGTGCGCCTGCGTGCCGGCGCTCGCAAGGAGGAAGTCGAGGCGGCGCGCGCCCGGGTCGGCGCCACCGAGGTGCAGGTCGCGACGTTCGAGAAACAACTCGGCGACACCAGGCTCGTCGCACCGGTTGGCGGCGTCGTCACGGCAAGGCTCGTCGAAGCCGGTGAGATGATCGCGCCCCGCGCCCCGGCGATCGTGATTGTCGACCTCGATCACGCATGGGCGGACGTGTTCGTGCCCGAACCGGCGGTGCCCAGGCTCAAGGTCGGCCAGGCCGCCACCGTCTTTACCGACGCCGGCGGCGCCGGCATTGCGGGCACGATCTCGTACATCTCGCCGAAGGCCGAGTTCACGCCGCGAAACGTGCAGACGGCCGAGGAGCGATCGAAGCTCGTCTACCGGATTCGCATCGCCGTCGACAACCAGGACGGCGTTCTCAAACAGGGCATGCCGGTTGAGGCGGAGATGCGACTGCAGTAGGAAGTTGAAAGTTGAAAGTTGAAAGTTGAAAGTTGAAAGTTACAAGTTACAAGTTACAAGTTACAAGTTACCAGTTTCAGTTACCAGTTTCAGTTTTAAGTTATGGACTCCGCGATCGAGTTTACGAACGTCAAGAAGCGGTACGGGCCGGTTGAGGCGCTGCGCGGGGTGTCTTTCAGCGTGGGACGCGGTGAAATGTTCGGCTTGATCGGGCCCGACGGCGCCGGCAAGACCACGGCGATCCGCGCGATCTGCGGGCTGCTGCACGTCGAGGCCGGATCGATTCGCGTGCTTGGCAAGGACCCCGTCAAGGACCACCGCGCGATCACCGGGTCGGTCGGCTACCTGTCGCAGCGCTTCAGCCTGTACGGCGACTTGAGCGTCGACGAGAACATCGCATTCTTCGCCGAGATTCACGGCGTGCGCGACTATCGCAGCCGCCGCGATCGCCTGTTGGACATGACCCAGCTCACGCCGTTCCGCGCCCGGCTGGCCGATCAGCTGTCGGGCGGAATGAAGCAGAAGCTGGCGCTCGCGTGCACGCTCGTCCACGAACCGCAGGTGATCCTGCTCGACGAACCCACGACCGGCGTCGATCCGGTGTCGCGGCGCGAGTTCTGGAAGCTGCTCTCGCAGTTCCTGGCCGCAGGCATCACCATCCTGATGTCGACGCCCTACCTCGACGAAGCCGAACGCTGCAGCCGCATCGTGCTGCTGCATGAAGGCCGCGTGCTCGCCCTCGACGAACCTGGCGCGCTGCGCGCGAGCATGCCGGGCACGATGCTGGAAGTCCTTGTGCCTTCGCCGCGCGACACCTTGCAGCAGTTGCGAAACGCCGGCGGGCTGGCGACCGCGCAGGTCTTTGGCGATCGGCTGCACGTGTGGCTCGATCACGACAACCCCGCTGCGGCAGAGGCGGCGTTTCGCCAGGCCGCCCAACGCGCCCACATCGACGCCACCGGCGTGCGCGCCATCATGCCGTCGCTCGAAGACGTGTTCATCGCCAAACTGTCCGTGTCACAAGAGGCCACCGCGCCATGAGCCGCACTCCACTCGCCGTTGTTCTCGTCTGTCTCGCCTGCGCCGGTCCGGTCCAGGCGCAATCGCCGGCTGCGATCCGGCTGACGCTGGATGACGCCATCGCGCGCGGCCTCGACACCAGCCACCGGCTGGCCGAGATCAGGGCGCGCGAGCAAGGCGCGCAAGCGGCGGTGCGCGGCGCGCAGGTTGCGGACAAGCCGATCGTGTCTGCCACCGCGGGCTACCTGCGCACCAACCACGTGCCGGAGTTTTTCTTCCTGCAACCGTCCGGCGCGCGTCTCGTGGTCTATCCCGATATTCCCGACAACGTGGTGACGCGGGTCGCGTTTCAATGGCCCATCTACAGCTCGGGACGGACCGACGCCATCGAGCGGGCGGCATCGGCCGAGGCGCAGGCCATTGCCGCCGACATCGAAACGGCCCGCGCGGATCTGCGGCTGGAGATCGTGCGCGCGTACTGGGCGGCGGCGACCGCACGCGAAGCGGTCAGGGTGCTCGAGGAAGCGGTGACGCGTGCTGATGCGCAGGTCAACGACTCGAAACGGCGCTTCGAAGTCGGGCTCATTCCCCCGAACGAAGTGTCGAGTCTCGAAGCGCAGCGCTCGCGCGAGCGCGCGCTGTTGATCGAGGCGAGCAACATCCGCGAATCGACGTTGATCGATCTGAGGCGGCTCATCGGGGTGGATCCCGATACCGTCATCGAACTCGCAGATCGGCTCGATGCTGGTTCGCCAGGTTCGCCAGGTTCGACGGGTTCGATCGATACCGCCGTCACCGGTCGAACCGAGCGCAAGGCGTTGACGTTGCGCCTCGGCGGGCTCGAAGCGCGCCAACAAGCCGCGATGACCGGCAACAGGCCGAGCATCGGGTTGGGTGGCGGCGTGGATTACTCGAATCCGAACCCGCGCATCTTCCCGCGCAAAGGCGAGTGGCAGGAGTCGTGGGACGTTGCCGTCAATGTGAGCTGGCCGTTCTGGGACTCGGGACGCACGAAGGCGCAGGTGGCCGAGGCCGAGGCCGCGGTGGCGGTGACCCGCGAGCGGATCGCGGAGTTCGATTCGCTTGCCGCTGCGGACATTCGCCAGCGGCTGCTCGACATCGACTCCAGTGCCGCGATGGTGCGAGCGGCGAGTGATGCCGTGCTCAGCGCCGCGGACGCGAGGCGTGTGGTCGCCGATCGCTTCAATGCAGGAGTCGCGACCAGCACCGATGTGCTCTTTGCGCAAGTGGCGCTCCTCGAAAGCGAGCTGGCTCGCACCCGCGCGCTGGCCGCCGTCCGGCTCGCCGAAGCGCGGCTGCACCGCGCGCTGGGGAAGCCGTGACCCCAACCGCGGACCTCGCGATCGATGTGCGCGGCCTGTCGCGCACGTTCGGTGCGTTCGTCGCGGTGAACGAGCTGTCGTTTTCAGTGCAGCAAGGCGAGATCTTCGGTTTTCTCGGCGCCAACGGAGCGGGCAAGTCCACCACCATCCGGATGCTGTGCGGCCTGCTGCGCCCGACGAGCGGCACCGCAATTGTCGGGGGCGTTGACGTCAGCCGCGATCCCGAGGGGGTCAAGCGGCGCATCGGCTACATGTCTCAGAAGTTCTCGCTCTACGAACGGCTGACCGTGGCCGAGAATATCCGGTTCTTCGGTGGCGTTTACGGCCTGTCGGGCGAACGCTTCGAAACGCGCCGCCGCTTCGTTGTCGAGATGGCCGGCCTGGAGGGCCGCGAGCACACGCTCGCCAGCCAGTTGCCGGGCGGCTGGCGCCAGCGCCTCGCCCTGGGCTGCGCGATTCTTCACGAGCCGTCGATCGTCTTTCTCGACGAGCCGACCGGGGGCGTCGATCCGCTGTCGAGACGGCGCTTCTGGGATCTGATCGGCGATCTCTCGCATCGCGGCATCACCGTGCTCGTCACCACGCACTACCTCGACGAAGCAGAGCACTGTCATCGGCTGGCCATCATCCATGCTGGACGGCTCGCCGCGTTGGGCACCGCCAGCGAGCTCAAGGGGGTGTTCTCGTCGCGCCCGATCCTCGAGGTCCAGACCTCGCGCCCGGTCGACGCGATGAAGGCGCTCGATGCGCTGCCGGCGGTCGAGAAAACGAGCCTGTTCGGCACCTCCGTCCACGCCGTGTTGCGCGACGGCCGCACGGCGCCAGACGCGCTCGCCGCCGCGCTTCGCAGCGCCGGCATCCAGGTTCAATCCGTGGCGCCGGTCTCGCCGTCGCTGGAGGATGTCTTTCTCGACGTGGTCGAGCGGGTTGCGGTACCGGCATGATCAGCACAACCGTTGCCGTCGCGTCGAAGGAGCTCCGCCAGATTCTTCGTGACCAGCGGACGCTGTTGATCCTGCTGTTCATCCCGGCGTTCTTCCTGCTGTTGTACGGCTACGCCCTGAACTTCGACATTCGTAACGTCCGGCTGGCGGTGCAGGATCGCGACCGCAGCACCAGGAGCCGGGAGCTGGTGTCGTCGTTCGTGAACTCCGGCTATTTCGAACTGGTCGGCTACGTCGATTCAGACGCCGAGATCGAGAAGCTGATCGATCGCGGCGAAGCACGGGTCGTCGTGTCAATCCCGCCCGGATTCGAGCGCGACCTCGCGCTCGGCCATCCGGCGGTCGTGCAGGTCGTGATCGACGGCGACAACGCGAATACCGCCGCGACCGTCGCCGGCTACGCGCGCATTCTGATTGGTGAGTACAACGGCGCGCAGGTGACTGCCCGGCTTGCGCTTGCCCGGCCTGCCCTGAGCGATCGCGGCGGTGAGGTGAATAACCGAGACGGCGCGCGAGTCGAAGGGCGCCCGATGTCCGTGATCACCGTCGAGCCGCGCATCTGGTACAACCCGCAGTTGCGCAGCACGATTTTCCTCGTCCCGGGCTTGATTGCGTACATCTCGATGATCACGGCCGTGGTCTCGACGGCGCTGTCGGTGGTCCGCGAGAAAGAGCGCGGCACGATGGAGCAGGTCCGGATGGCCCCGGTCAACCCCCTCGCCTACATCGTCGGCAAGACCCTACCCTATCTCGTGATCTCGTTTGTGTCGGCGCTGCTGATCATCCTGACCGCGATGGCGCTCTTCGACCTGCCGATGCGCGGCTCCTGGCTGCTCTTGTGCCTGTCGATCGGCCTCTTTCTGATCGGGGCACAGGCGCAGGGCCTGTTGATCTCCACGATTGCAGACACTCAGCAGGTCGCCTTCCAGATCGCGCTGCTGTCGTCGCTGCTGCCGACGATGATCCTGTCGGGATTCATCTTTCCGATCTCGAGCATGCCGATCGTGGTGCAGGCCATCACCCACATCGTCCCGGCGCGCTACTTCCTCGTGGCGCTGCGGGCCATCGTCTTGAAAGGCGCCGGCATTACCGCCTTCTGGCAGGACCTCGCTGCACTCGCGGTGTTCGCCACCGTGGCGCTGGCGCTGGCATCACTGCGCCTGAAACGAGAGTGGTCCTAACAATGGTGCGTACGGTGCGTACAGTGCGTACGGTGCCTAGGGGACGTTGCTAAAATGAGCCGACTACTACATCTCGTCCGCAAGGAACTCTTGGAGCTGCGGCAGGATCCGCGGCTGTTCGGTGTGGTGATCCTCGCGCCGATTATTCAGCTCACCGTGCTGGGCTACGCGGCGACGACCGATGTGAAGGATGTCCCGCTCGTGATCGTGGACGCCGATCGCTCGACCGAGAGCCGCAACCTGATCCACCGGTTCGAGGCGTCGGAGAATTTCAAGATCGTCGGATTGCTGGGCTCGACGGCCGAGATCGACCGATATCTCGATCGGGGCGACGCCTGGATGGCGATCAGCATCCCGGCCGATTACGGCCATCGCATCGCGTCGGCCCGCTCCACGACACTCCAAATCGTGGCGGATGGCACCGATTCCAATTCCACGACGGTCGCGCTCGGCTACGCGCAGACGCTGATTGGCGGCTATGTGCAGGATCTGGCGACGGCGGCTTCGCCGACCGGCGCCGCCGAGGCGCTGGTCCGGCCGGAGATCCGCGTCTGGTTCAACCCGCGGCTCGAAAGCCGCGACTTCATGATCCCCGGCATCGTCGCGCTCCTGCTGCTCGTAGTGACCACCAACCTGTCGGCCATGGCCATCGTGCGCGAGAAGGAGGTCGGCACACTCGAGCAACTGAACGTCACCCCGCTTGCGCGGTGGGAGCTCATTGCGGGCAAGCTGCTGCCATACGCGCTGATCGGCATTCTCGACGTGATCCTGGTGCTGGTCACCGCGATTTACTGGTTCGAGGTGCCGATGCTCGGCAGCATTCCGCTGCTGTTCGGGATGTGCCTGGTTTACCTGCTGTCGACGCTCGGCCTCGGGTTGTTCGTGTCGTCGATCTCGCAGACCCAGCAACAGGCGATGATGACGGCGATCTTTTTCTTCCTGGTGCCGATGATCTATCTGTCGGGATTCATCTTTCCGATCGAGAACATGCCCGGCTGGATCCAGCCGTTGACGTACCTGATTCCGCTTCGGTACTTCCTTGTGATTGTCCGAGGGATCTTCCTGAAGGGCGTTGGCCTCGAGACGTTCTGGCCGCAGGCGCTGGCCCTGCTCGCGTGGGGCGCAGTGGTGCTGACGCTCGCGACTCTTCGCTCGTCAAAGCGGCTTGGGTGAGGGACGAGAGGGAAGAGGGGGAAAGGGATGATTGGGATGATTGGTGGGATGATTGGGGTCAGGTCAAGAAAATCACACAAAGGGATGATGGGGGTCAGGTCACGAAAATCACACAAAGGGATGATTAGCGACAGGTCATGACGAGCCGAATCATCCCAAACTGTGATTTTCGTGACCTGACCCCAATCATCCCTCCTGTGCCGCCCTGATGCCCTCTTCCTCATCCACCAGGCTCAACACCCACGCCCCTGCGACGAAGAAGCCGAGAATGGCGATGATGGCCGCGTGGCTCGTGCCCGAAATCGTCACGCTGAGATAGAAGACGAATGGCCCCAGCACCGTCGCGAACCGTTCGGAGACGGCGAAGAAGCCAAAGAACTCCGAGGTGCGGTCTGCGGGGACCATTCGCGAGAAGAACGCGCGGCTGAGCGCTTGCGCGCCGCCCTGCACCGTTGCGATCATCCCCGCCAGGATGAAAAAGTGCGTCGCGGTCTTCATGAAGTAAGCCAACACCGTCGCCAGCGCGTACACCGCGATCGCAATGAAGAGCGCGCGCTTGGTGCCGATGCGCGCGCCGAGCGAGCCGAACAATAGCGAAAACGGAATGCCGAGGAACTGCACCATGACGAACGCCGCGATCTGCGCCGTCTGATCCACACCGACTTCCGCGCCGTAGACGCCGGCCATCCGGATGATCGTCTGGATGCCGTCCTGATAGAGCAGCATGGCGATGAAGAGGAGAAACGCGTTGCGGTACTTGCGAATCTCTCGAAACGTGCCGGCCAATCGTGAGAACGCCGCGACCAGGGCGACACGGGACTCGCCGGCCGGCCGGGGATGCGTACGGGGCTCGGGCACGACCCGGAAGATCGGCAACGAGAATATCGCCCACCAGACGGCCACCGAGACGAACGAAGCCTTGATCGCCGCTGCCGGGCTGGCGAAGCCGAACATCTCGGGCTTGAGAATCCACGCCAGGTTGACCAGCAGGAGCGTGCCGCCGCCGACGTACCCCATCGCGTAGCCCGCGGCCGAAACCCGATCGCTCTCTGCGGGCTTCGCCACGTGCGGCAGCAGCGAATCGTAGAACACCGTCGATCCGGAGGCGCCGATGTTCGCGATGAAAAAGAGC
>JANOZI010000256.1:0-2656 GCA_031429375.1 Acidobacteriota bacterium
GCTGCGCCGTCGAGAGCGCGCGGTTGTAGACCCGTACTTCGTCGATGAGCCCCTCGAAGAACTCGCCGCCGAACGGGTTGTTGCCGCCGATGCGCAGCGCGCCGTTGGCGACCGGGATGTTGCCGGTCTGCGGGCGTGTTCCGACGAGCACTCCATTGATGAAGAGCCGCTGGTTGGCGCCGTTGTAGGTAGTGGCGACGTGCGTCCAGGTATTGAGCGGCAGTGCCACGAGCGGCGACGGCACCACGCTCCGGATCGCCGCGCCCGCGAAGATGTTGCCCACGGGGTTCGTGTTCAGCACATCATCGTTGGCATACAGCATGTAGGACAGGCTGGTGCCCCGCTCCTTCATGATGATCGTGCGGCTGTCGGTCAGGGCCGAGGGATTGACCCAGGCCTCGATCGTCATGCCGTTGGTCAGGTCGAGCTTGCTGGCCGTGACGTCATTGATCGTGACCCAGTCGTTGATGCCGTCGAACCTCAACGCCCGCCCGATCTTGCCGGCGGCGACGCGGACGGCTTCGCGGATGGTTCCGTTCATCGGCCCTGGCGAGGAATCGAGCGCGGTCGCGCCGGTCAATTCCTCGAATCCGAATGCAGCCACCAGCCCCACAGGACCCGACGAGACCACGAGCGCCACGTTGGATCCGACGATTACGATCGTGCCGCCGATCGGCGACTGGCTGATGACGTTGCCAGCCGGAACCGTATCGCTTGCCACGGTCGTCGAGGTTGCCGTGAGGCCCGCAGCGGTCAGAGCCGATGTCGCACCGGCCAGCGTCGCGCCAACCACGTTGGGCACGGCCACGGGGGGCGGCCCAAGCGAGATCACGATCGCGATCGTGCTGCCGGCCGTCACCTGGCTGCCACCGGCGGTGGACTGGCTCATGACGAGGCCCGCCGCAACGGTCGTGCTCGTGGCGGAGCTGGAGGAGACGCCCAAGCCGACGAGGGCGAGGGTCGAGGTCGCATTGGCCAGCGTCTGGAGGAGGACGTTCGGCACCGTGACGCCCGCGCTTCCCACCGGCGAAGCGATCGTGCCGTCGGCAAACTGCAGCATCTCGATGTTGCGCAGCGTATCGACGCCGTTGAGGCCGACGTTGTCGGTGACGATCACGGCGTCGCCGGCCACCAGGATCGAGTAGTTCGAGGACGGTCCCGAGAAGACCGCCGTGTCAACATCCAGAGGAGTGGCACCGAACGTGGTGATGCTCCGGACGTACTCGATCGCGCTCGGGCTGAGAGCTCCCGAGAACACGTCGGCCTTGAGCTGCTGCAGGCTGTTGACGAGCTTGACCGTCCCGTTGGTCAGCTCCCCGCGCAGTTGCACGTTCAGCCACCTGTCACCGTCGATGATGTCGTTGCCGCCGCGACCTTCGATAAGGTCGCTGCCGGCGCCGCCAAGGATGATGTTGCCTTCGCCCCACGAGGTTGCGCCTGCCGGGAGAATGGCCGCCAGGCCGGTGATCCGCGCGATGCCCGCCGCGTTCAGCACATGACCGTTGACGACACCCGTCAACCCGTCGTTGGCCAGGAGCGCCGCCGTGCGATTGTCGCCGCTCAGCAGGTCGTTGAAGTTCGTTCCCGACAGACCCTCGATCAGGTCGTAGCGGTCGCGCCCTTCGTTGAGCGGCGCAACGATGGCGACGGCGCCGGTGATCAGCATGTCGGCATCGACGCGTTGGGTTTCGCCACGGTAGGTGGCCCAGTCGAAGCCCAGCATCCCTTCGAACCGATGCGTGGGTACGACGTTGCCGACCATGATGTCGTCGCCGCCTTCAGCGTCGAAGTCCATGTCGCCCGGTCCGGCCAGGAGGATGTCGTGGCCGCCGTTCGGGTCGTTCTGGAACTGGTTGTTGTTGTCGCCGATGGCGATACTGGCGGGCGAGATGGTGCCCTCGATCCAGTCATCGCCGGAACCGCCAATCGTCTCGCTCAGGCCCGCACCCATGTAGATGATGTCGTTGCCCAGGCCGCCAAAGCTTTCCGACAGATCGTTGCCGGCCACGATGAAGTCGTTGCCGTCGTTGCCTTGCAGCAGGTCGAACGGGCCGGCGCCGCCGCTGATGGCGTCGTCACCCGGTCCGCCCTTCATCACGTCGTTGCCGAAGGTGTCGGTGAGGATGTCGTTGCCGGCGCCGCCGATGTGCTGGTCGTTGCCAGGGCCGCCTTCCATCACGTCGTTGCCGCCGTTGCCGCGCATCGTGTCGTCACCTTCGCTCGCGTGCATGCGATCGCCAACGCCGTCGTCGCGGCCGTTGAAGATCACATGTTCCGGGCCGGCGTAGCGAATCGTGCCGTTCGGCATCCGGATGAGCAACGTCGTCTCGTTGTAGTCGGTGGCGGGGTCGTTGACGATCGCGCAGCCGCCGGTAACGGCAATGCAACCCACCTCGCCGGGCAGCTTCTGGGCCGTCATGTTGAACACAAACGCGGGCCGCGAGAAGACGTCGGCGGGCGGGCCGAACAGGGTGGTGTTGCGCGAGATCAACTCGCCGAACGAGTTGCCCTCGAGCTGTGACAGCAGGTTGAGGCCGTCGAGACGCTCGAGATAGTAGAAGCGGTCGCCGTCCTGCAGGTGTTCCAGCTGCGTCTCGAACACGAAGTTGAACGTCGAACCGAGCAACCCGCCGAACGGATTGGGCTTCTCCGCCAA
>JANOZI010000257.1:0-1692 GCA_031429375.1 Acidobacteriota bacterium
TGAACCCGGACTATCGCTGGGTCAAGACCAGCGGCCTCATCAGCCCCGACAAGTGGGGCAACCTGCCCGGCGGCGAGGTGTTCACCAGCCCCGGCAATGTCGAGGGCACGCTGGTGATCGACGGCGTGGTCGGCGACTACCTCTGCGAAAAGTTCGGCAGCCTGTCCGCGACGCCGCTCACGCTGCGAGTGAAGGACAACCGCCTGGTCGAAGCCTTCAGCGAGAACAAGCTGCTCGAAAACGATTTCTGGAAGTACACGCACACCGACGAGAACTCGGACCGCGTCGGCGAGTTCGCAATCGGCACCAACATCGAGCTGCGGCAGGTCATCGGCCACATCCTGCAGGACGAAAAATTCCCGGGCATCCACGTCGCGTTCGGCAATCCCTACGGCGTGCACACCGGCGCCGACTGGTTCTCGTCGACGCACATCGACGTCGTCGCGACCCGCTTCGACATCTGGGTCGACGACCGCCAGATCATGGCCGACGGCAAGTTTCTGATCGAATAAACAAAGTGCGTGCGGTGCGGACGGTGCTTTGAAAGCACGAAGCACCCAGGCACCAGAGCACTGTACGCACCCAAGGAACTGTACGCACTGTACGCACTGTACGCACCGCCATGATTCCAACCCTGCGCCGCGCTTTCAACGAGTCGTGGACCGACGCGAAGTATCGCGACCTGGTGGCACGGCTCGAATCGCGTACGGGCGCCACGCTCGGCTTCCCGATCAGCGAGACCCCCTGCTTCTTTCCGCGGTCGTTGATGAACGAGCTCGCCGCCACCGGCGTGACGCTCGTCAGGCAGATCCTCGACAGCCCCGGCGCGATGGCCGCTGCCGAGGCCGTGGTGCCGGAACGCTTCCGCGGGCCCAACGCCGGCGACCGGCCGGTGTTCCTGCAGGTTGATTTCGGGCTGGTGCGCGGCGACGGCGGCCGGCTCGAACCGAAGCTCGTGGAACTGCAGGCCTTTGCGTCGCTGTACGGTTTCCAGCTTGCGGTGGCGGAAGCGTATCGTGACGCCTTTCAGCTGTCGCCGGCGCTCGGGTTGGTCCTCGGCGGCCTCGACCACGCCTCCTATCACGCCGTGGTGCGGCAGGCGATCACCGGCGGGCACGATCCGCACGAAGTGGTGCTGATGGAGATCGAGCCGCGGAAGCAGAAGACCTGGCCCGACTTCGTGGTCACCGAGCAGATGTGGGGCGTGCGGGCGATCGACACGGCGGAGGTCGAGCGCGAAGGGCGGCGGCTGTTCTACAACCGCGACGGCCGGCGGACGCCAATCACGCGCGTCTACAACCGCGTGATCCCCGACGAGCTCGAACGGAAGGGCGTGCAGCTGCCCTTCGACTACCGCGACGAGCTGGACGTCGAATGGGCCGGCCACCCGGCGTGGTACTTCCGGATCAGCAAGTTCTCGATTACATTCCTGAAGCACGCGTCGGTGCCGAAGACGTGGTTCCTGCACGAGCTCGAACAGTTGCCTGAGGATCGCGATCGCTATCTGCTGAAGCCGCTGTTTTCATTTGCCGGAGGCGGGATCCTGTTCGCGCCGACCGATGCGCAAGTCGCCGCAATTCCCGGCGCCGAGCGATCGAACTACATCCTGCAGGAGCGCATCCAGTTCGAACCGGTCATCGACACACCCGATGGTCCGACGCAGGCCGAGATTCGGATCATGTACGTCACGAC
>JANOZI010000258.1:0-15699 GCA_031429375.1 Acidobacteriota bacterium
GTTCGACCAGACCCGTGTCGAGCGGTTCGATCTCGAGTCGGCAGCGGTCGCCGCGCTGGAAATCGAGGCGGACCGGTCAGGGCTCTCCGTCGTTGCAGACCGGCCGCCGCCCCCCAAGCCGCCGCCCGCGCCGGCGCCCGCTCCCGCGCCCCAGGTCACACAGGTCCCGCAGGCCGTGCAGGTCGCACAGGCGGTGCAGGCCGCGCAGCAAGCCGGCGCCCTCGCGGAGCTCTATCAAACACTGCGGTCGATCCTGATCGCGGTCGCGGGTTTCATCGGCTCGGCGGCGACAGGGTTTGTCGTCCAGGAATTTCTCAGAGCCCGCAAGCTGATGGTTCGCTAGCCGCTGATGCCTGCATTATGATTCGCTGATGTCCGACACCGTAGGCTTCATCGGCCTCGGGCTCATGGGCAAGCCCATGGCCCTCAACCTCCTCAAAAAAGGCTTTTCCGTCATCGTCCACAGCCGCAGCCGCGGGCCGGTGGACGCCCTCGTGGCCGCCGGCGCGACAACGGCTGGATCGCCCGCCGAAATCGCGCGGTCGGCCTCGCGAATCGTGACCATGCTCCCCGATGGACCGGACGTCAGCCAGGTCCTCGAAGGCGAGAACGGCGTGTTCGGCGCCATGGCGAAGGGCACGGTGATCGTGGATTCGAGCACGATTGCGCCGGCCACCGCCCGCCGGCTCGCCGAGCGCGCCGCGGAGCTGGGGTCGTCGCTGCTGGACGCGCCCGTAAGCGGGGGCGAGATCGGCGCCATCGACGGCACCCTGACGTTCATGGTCGGGGGCAATGCCGGCGCGCTCGAAGCGGTGCGCGACATGCTGGGCGCGATGGGCAAGCCCGATCGCATCGTGCACGTCGGCGATTCGGGCGCCGGGCAGATTTGCAAGGCCTGCAACCAGATCGTGCTCGGCGGCACGATGGCGGTGGTCGCCGAAGCGATCGCGCTGTCGCGCAAGGCCGGCGTCGACCCGATGAAGGTCCGCGCGGCGCTGATGGGCGGCTTCGCGCAGAGCCGCGTGCTCGAAGTGCACGGCGAGCGGATGATCACCGGCAACTGGAAGCCGGGCTTCAAGGCCAAGCTGTTCAACAAGGATCTTGGCATCGCGATGAATACGCTTGGCGAGAACAGCGTGCCGGCGCCAGCCAGCGCCGTGGTGCAACAGCTCGTGCGCGCGCAGATGGCGGCCGGCGAGGGTGAGGAAGACTATTCGGGTATCGCCAAGGTGATCTTCAAGCTGGCGGACTTGTAAGCCGTCTTAACCTTCGAACTTCTCCCAGCGGTCACGCACAACTGCACGACGTTCGACTACACCGGCACGTGCACGTGCCGTGGCCGGTAGTATTGGCCGTTACTGTTTGAGATAGGCCCTGGCGCGCTGAATGTCGGGGCGCTGCGTATCGGCGTCTTTCGCGATGTCCAGGAGTTGCCCGTAATACCGGGCCGCTTTGTCGCGGTCTGCAGCCGCTTCGGCGGCACGCGCAGCGCCAAGCGCCCCGCGAAACCGCCTCGGCTCCTTAAGCATGGTCGCCTCGAAGGCAACAAGAGCGTCCTTGGCGTTGCCCGCTTCAAGCAGCATTTCTCCGAGCAGTTCTCGGGCCGGGGCAATCGGCCCCGGACTGATGGCGGATTTGTCGGTCGCGTCTTCAGCGTCCGCCGCGGCTCGCATCAATCGCAACCCTTCGTCTGTCTTCCCGTCAGCGAATGTGGTCCACGCTGTCGCCACCTGATGCTGAATCGACAGTTGCTCGGTCCAGTAGGCGTCCTTGGCCGCGGCCATGCGGTCGCGCAGCACCGCCAGAGTCTCGACGTCGGGGCGGGCGTTGGCGGCCTTGCCCGATCGCGCCGCGCCGAGCGCACGCGCGAAATGGGTGATGGCATCGACGTACGGAAACGCGGACGGGCGCACGGCGAGAACGGCCGCGTCGGCCCACGCGCCCCGCTCGAGCGCGTAGCGCGCCGCGATCGCACTGCGCGCGTAGAAGCCGGCCACCGGCGGCGCCGCGCCGCCCATGGCGTTGACATCGAGCTTGGCGAGGATGCCCGGCACGCGATCGACAACGGCGCGGGCCTGCTGGTCCTGCGCCATCTGCAGATACGCGTAGGTCTGGTAGTCCATCGCGTGTAACGCCTCGCCGATCAGGTTCTCCTTCAGCGCCGTCGCCTCCGACGCGGTGTTGCTGTCGGCAGACTCCTTCCAGTAGCCGACGCGCGTGAACGTGTGCGACGGCATGTGCAGCGCGTGCGGCGCCGACGGCGCGATCTTCGCGTAGCGCTGCGCGGCGACCAGCGCCCTGGTGGCCAGCGGCGGATGGTCGTAGGCGTGAATGATGTAATGCGGCAGGCCGGGATGATCGGGGTACTGCTGCCACAGCGGCTCGAGAATCGCGACGGCCTTGAGTTGCTGCGCGTAGGTCTTGTCCGTCGGCGGGGCCGTCTGGCTCACCGCCAGGGCATAGAAGATCCGCGCTTCAACGTCTTTCGGGTTGTTGCGCTGCACCGCGTCCATCGCAGTGGCGTACGCCAGCGTGCGGTCACGATGCGGCACGGTCGCGGCGTTCTTGTAGAGCTCGCTCACGGCCGCGATGTACGCCTTCTCCCGTGGCGTCGGCGAGCCGGTGGCCAGGCCCTTCTGAACCGCCTCGAGCCCTCGCTCGAGTGGCGGACCGGCCTTGATGCCGGCGAACGGATTGCCCCAGTGGCACAAGCCGATGCCCCAATACGCCACCGCGCAGCCGGCGTCGGCCGCAAGAACCTTATTGAACGTTTCCATCGCGGACCGGTACTCGAAGGAGTGCAACAGCGCGACGGCGCGATCGAAATCGGCGCGCGTGGCCGGGCTGCACGACGTCTCGAAATGCGCGGTGCCGAGCATCTCGCCCGCCGCGCCGTGCTGGTCGTGCTGGGCAACAGCCGTCAACGGAATCGTCAGGACGAGCGTCAGGGCGAAGGCAATCCGGATCATGCTGACATTATTCCGGCGGCGTGGCCCGGAATCAAGCGCGCTTAGAACCGCTTCGGCGAGAACAACTCGATGGGCTGGGGCGTCGTCCCGTCGATCGCCAGATCGGCGAGGATCTCGCCCACGACCGTCGCGAACTTGTAGCCATGGCCCGAGCACGGTGACGCGATCACGACCCCGGGATGATGCGGGTGAATGCCAATCACGAAATGATGATCGGGCGTGAGCGTGTACATGCAGGTCACGGTCTCGACCAGTTCGCCGGCCGACAGCCCGGGAATGCACGGCGCCAGCGCATCGCGCATCGCACGCACTTCGTCGGCGTGCACGGCGCGATCGATCGCATCTGGCGTGCAGGAGGTCGCGCGCCCGGTTCGAAAGAACGCCACCTTCACGCCGCTTTCGTCGGCAGGGAACCCGTAGAACTGCACGCCGTCGCCGCGATCCCAGATATAGATCGGAAATCGCTCCGGTGCGAACGGCGCGGGACCCCCGGGAGGTGCGAACCAGTACAGGACCTGTCGCTCAATCTCGAGGGGCAGCGCGGGTAAGTGAAATAACCCCGGCGCCCAGGCGCCGGGCGCCAGGACAAGCCGCGCCGCCTCGTACGTGCCGCGCGTGGTGCGGACTGCGACGCCGCCTGACGTGCGCGCGTCCCAATCGACGACGCGCTCGTCGAACCTCAACTCGGCGCCGTATCGATCGGCCTGCTCGAGATGCGCGTGGATGGCGTTCTCAGGGCGGACCACGCCGGCGCGCTCCTCGTACAACGCCACATCACCTGGTTGCGGGGTGAACGGTGGAAACCGCCGCCGAATCTCCGCGGCATCGAGCATCTCGTGCGCCAGTCCGTGCGCTTGCGCACTACGCAAACTCCCGCTCACGACGTCGCTGTCGGGCGTTCCGATCATCAAGCCGCCGGTGATCGTCAGCACCGATCGTCCGCTGTCGCGTTCGAGTCTGGCCCACAACTCGTACGCCCTCAGCAGCAACGGTACGTACGAGGGATGTTCGAAGTAGGCCAGTCGGATCACGCGCGAGCGGCCATGGCTCGAGCCGAATGCGTGCGCGGGCTGAAACTGCTCGAGGCCGAGGACGCGCCGGCCGCGTGCGGCGAGCTGCGCGGCGGCGGCGCTGCCCATGCCGCCAAGCCCGATCACGATCGCATCGAAGGAGGCCACGCGGTGTAGGATGCCACCACGTGAATCTTCTGTCTGTGCTGTTCTTTGCCAGTGGTTGCGCCGCACTGATCTACGAAACGGTGTGGTTTCACCTCGTCCAGTTGGTCGTCGGCGCGTCGTCTCTTTCGGTTGGCGTCTTGCTCTGTAGTTTCATGGGCGGCATGGCGCTCGGTAGCGCATTGCTGCCACGGCTCGTGCCGGCTTCGATTCATCCGCTGCGCGTCGTCGCCGCCCTGGAGGCAGGCATCGCGGCCTTCGGCATCCTGATTCCGCTGGTGTTGCCCTACGTGCAGCAGGCGTACGTCGCGATGGTGGGCTACGGTTACGCCGGCGTCCTGCTTCGAGCGACGGCGTGCGCGGTGGTGCTGACCCCGCCCACCATGCTGATGGGCGCGACGCTGCCGGCGATCTCGCGATGGTTCGATCGACGGAGCGAAGCCGCGTCGTCAATCGGGTTCCTGTATACCGCAAACATTGCCGGCGGCGCCGTGGGCACGGTGCTCGCGGGGTTCTACCTGCTCCGCGTTTACGACACGGTTGTGGCGGGTGCGGTTGCCGTAGTGATCAACCTCCTCGTGGCGTTCGGAGCGTGGTGGCTGGCGTCAAGTCGCGGAACTTCCACCTTCGCGCTTCGCGCTACGGTGGACAAGAAGGTTCCGCGCGACGAGCATGGTTCGGGCGCTGAAGTTCCGCGCGACGAGCTCGTGACTGATGGCTCCACACATCTTTTCCCGATCTACGTCGTCGCGGCGATCTCGGGATTCACGGCCCTTGGCGCCGAGGTGGTATGGACGCGCCAGCTGTCGCTGCTGTTCGGCGCGAGCGTTTATACGTTCTCGTTGATCCTCGCCGTGTTCCTCGGCGGCCTGGGCGCGGGCAGCCTCGCCGGATCGTCGATCGCGCGGCGCTCGAACGATCCGGCCGGCGCCCTGGGTCGCGCGCAGGTCCTGCTCGCCTTTGCCATTGCCTTCGGCGCCTGGATGATCGTTCATGGCCTGCCGCTGTGGCAGCCCACCAGGTCGTTTCTTCCCTGGGTGCGATCGTCGCCGCCGCTGACGTTCGCGTTCGACGCGATCCGCTGCGCCATCGCGCTGATGCCCGCGACCGTGCTGTGGGGCGCCAGCCTTCCGTTGATGCTGGCCGCCGCCCCTCGACTTCGCTTGGGGCAGGCTGGCGCCGCTGATTTGCCGCGGCAGGTATCGCGCATCACGGCCATCAATACCGCCGGCGCACTGCTCGGCACGGTGAGCCTCACGCTGATCGGCATCCCGATGATTGGAAGCCAGCGCTCGCAGCAGGCGCTCGTCCTGATGGCGGCGCTCGCCGGTTTCGTCATGGTGTCGAGCGTGCGAAGGGATCGGACCCCTCGGACATTCCTGCTCGGGGTTAGACCGGGCCCCGCGCCACGCGGACTTCGCGTAGTGGGGTGGAGACCCCTCGCCGTCACCGCGGCGATGCTGCTCGCAATCTGGCTGGTCCCGCCGATTCCCGGCCGTCTGATCGCGTACGGCCGATCCGTCGACTCCTGGAACTCGATCAAGCGCTTCCTCTATCTCGCGGAAGGCGCGACGGCATCGGTGGCGGTCACCGAAGGAATTGCCGGCGCGCGGCAGTTCCACATCGCCGGCAAGGTCGAAGCCTCCGACATGGACGTCGACATGCGCCTCGAGCGCATGCTCGGCCACATTCCCGCGCTCGTCCATCCCCACCCGCGCTCGGTGCTCATCGTCGGCGTCGGCGCCGGTGTCACGGCCGGCGCGCTCGCGATTCACCCGGAAGTGGAGCGGATCGTGATCTGCGAAATCGAGCCGATGGTGCCGACGAGCGCTCGCCAGTTCTTCGGCGAAGAGAATCACCACGTCTTCGATGATCCGCGCGTGCAGCTGATCTTCGACGACGCGCGGCATTACCTGCAGACGACGAATGAACGCTTCGACATCATCACGTCGGATCCGATTCACCCGTGGGTCCGGGGCGCCGCAACGCTGTATTCGCTCGAGTACCTGGAACTGGCACGCGCACATCTCAAGCCCGGCGGCGTAGTCACGCAGTGGATCCCGCTGTACGAGACAAACCTCGCGTCGGTTAAGAGCGAGATTGCCACCTTCGCGCAGGTGTTTCCCGATACGACGCTTTGGAATCCTGATCTGCTCGAGGAGGGGTACGACCTGGTGGCGCTCGGCCGTGTCGAGCCGGCGCCGATCAGCGAGGCCGCCATCGCCCTGCGGCTGCAAGACAGCGCGGCGGTGCGTGACTCGTTATGGGAGGTGTCGCTGAAATCGGCGGCGGCCGTGCTGAGCACCTACGCGGGGCGTGGCCGCGACCTGGCGCCGTGGCTGGCGGATGCGCAAATCAATCGGGAGCGGCACTTGCGTCTGCAATACCTGGCCGGCCTGGCCGCCAACACCGACGAGCGGTTCCTGATCTTCCAGCAGATCCTGCAGTACCGTCGATATCCGGCGGACCTGTTCGAAGCGTCCGCCGAACTCGAATCGCAGATCCGGCGCTGGTCGGCGCCGGATCCTTAGCCCGTTCGTAGGGCGCCCCTTTATGAGGCGCCGTGAGCGTTAGCCCTTCTTCTTGCCGGTGCCGTTCTGGGTGAACTGGCCGCCGGCCATGTCCTGCTTGACGACGAGGGCGCCGTCTTTCAGGGTCAGCGTCATCACGACGGGGATCGAGCCCTGCTGGCCTTCCTGGGTCCACTTCAAAACGAGGTCGCTGCCCGCCATGCTGATGTCGGTGATGGCGATGGGGCCGCCACGGCCGCCGCTCAGTTCAGCGGCCACCTTGCCGCCGACGTCGGTGATGGCGAGCGGACGCTCCTGCGGGCCACGACGGCCTTCAACGGTCAACACCCAGTCGCCGACGAATGCCTTGGCCTTCGCGGTGTCGAGGGTCGAGGCCTTTCCCTGGGCTGAGGCCAGGGCGGGCATCGTCAGGGCAAGGGAGCACGCCGCGAGGAACAGAACGGTCTTTCGAATCATTGACAACTCCTTCAGTTGAACGAAAACGGATAACAAGGGGCATTGCTCGATACGGCGACGAGCGGCCAACCGCTTACCGCGCCGGCAGGGCGGGCCGATGTAGGATCGCGCGGATGACATTTCGTGTGATTGCGGCAGCGTTGTCAATCTTGGTTGTGTCGGGGGCGCTGGCGCGTGGGCAGGCCGCGCCGCAACCGATGACGGGGCGCAGCCCGCTCGACATTGCCCGGGTACTGGCAGCCCGTTACCCGGCGCAGCCAATCATGAGCTACATCCCTGCCCTGGCCTGGTCCGGATCGTTCCGGCTGGCCGCGCTGACGGGCGAGGATCGCTGGCGGGAGAAGCCGCGCGGCGACATGGCGGCGTTTCTGTCGGGCACAACGCCCGCGATCGCCGAGCCGTACCGGTTGACCAGCCTCGCAGGCCACCTCGCCTTTGCCGACGCCGCGGCGCTGGACAAGAACGCCGCCGCCGGAGCGCTCGCGGCCAAGTCGGCGCAGTTCATTACGCCCCAGGCGCCGGGCGAAAGCGTCCGGTTCGCGACCGGCTGGACCGACGACATGTTCATGGCGAGCTCGTTGTTGTCGCGCGTCGACAACGGCGCGCACGGCGCGGCCATCGGCGCGTTGTTGACGGGCTACGCGCAGAAGCTGCAGCGGCCCGACGGGTTGTTCATTCACGCCCTGGACGGACCGCACCCATGGGGGCGCGGCAACGGGTTCGCGCTGCTCGGCGTGACCGAAGCGCTCACCCACCTGCCCGATGGGTGGGCCGATCGTTCACGCGTTCTCGAGATCTATCGCAAACATGTCACGGCGCTGGCCGGTCATCAATCGGATGACGGCAGCTGGCGGCAGGTCGTCGATGAACCCGCGAGCTACCGCGAGCTCACCGTGACGGCGATGACGGTCGCGGCATTATCACGAGGCGTCGCGCGCGGATGGATCGATCGCGCCGCGTATCAGCCGGTGATCGATCGCGGCTGGCAGGCGGTGACCGCGCGGGTAATGGCCGACGGCACGGTGCGCGATGTGTGTTCGGGAACAGGCTCGGGCCCGACGAAGGAGTACTACGTGAATCGCCCGATTGTGAACGGCGCCGACGATCGCGGCGGCGCGATGGCGTTGCTGGCGGCGATTGAAGTGGAAACGCTGCGCCGCGATTTGGCGCGACGCTGATAACTCGGCACCCTCCTCGCCGACGGTCACGCACAGCCCGTCGCCAGACCCAGCGCGCGACAGACCTCCTGCATCTTGGCAGGGCTGAGCGTGCCGACGAAGCCGACCAGCCGTGCCTGCTCGACGGTCTGCACGTGATCGAGATTGACCGCCGAGTCATGCTTCAGTCCTTCCTCGAGGCCAACGTCAACCTCGCTCGGCGCCCCGCGGCGCGTCGTGGTGATCGGCGCCACCATCACGGTGTGGAGCAAGGGGATGACTTCCGGTCGCGAGACCACCAGCACGGGACGGCGCTTGTCGGGCGCCTTGAACCGATATGTCCAGATCTCACCCCGGGCTACTCGTCGGGCCATGTGCCCTCGGTCGACCAGCCGTCGAAGCCTGTGCCCAGACCGCCCCCGTCGCCGTACGCCCGATGGTACGCCGCCGTAATCGCGCCGGCGCGGCGCTGTCGCAGGTAGAGGTCCGCCGCGCGTCTCAACACGGCGGAGCGGCCGTCGCGCCGCACCTCGGCGTCACGGTCGAGGCGCGCGAGCAGGTCCTCGTCCAGTGTTACTTGTATAGCCTTCATAGAGGTAGTATACAATACGTTCTATATTGTATCGAATGGCTATGGCCGCGCGCAGGATTACTGCCGCGGCGCGCGGCCCGATCGGCAAGCGTCTCGCCCTCGATCAGCTCGAGGACGAGACATGTTTGTGCCGTCCGCTTCGGCGAGGTCGTAAATCGCCGCGAGGTTGGAGTGATTGAGCGCCGCGACCGCCTGCGCTTCGCGGTGGAAGCGCCGCCACGACGCTCCGGATCGCTCGCGTAGATCAGAACTGTTAACCGGAACCTCTTAACTGTCTCTCGAGAATTATTGTGACTTCTTCCGCGCCCAGTCTTCCCACATCAGGCCGTCGACGCGCTTGAACTCTTTGGTGTTCGCGGTCACGAGCGTAATGCCGCGCCGGACTGATTGAGCAGCGATGAGCGCGTCGTACGCGCCGATCATCTGCCCCTCGCTCTCGAGCTGTGATCGCACCTCGCCCGCCGCCCGCGCATCGGCATCGTCCCAATCAAGGACCTCGAACGGGCCCGCGAGGAACGCCTGTAGCCGCGCCGTATTGGATTCGCGGCGGCTGCTCTTGGCGACGCCGTACCACAACTCGTGCAAGACAACGGTCGACACGCAGACGACGGAGCCTCCGGCGATCGCCTCCTTGAATCGTGCGCGGACGGGCACCGAAGCCCCGTTGATGAGGTCGATGCAGGCGTTGGTGTCGAGGCAGTACTCGATCACGCGAAACCGTCACGCACCGGCGCGGCAGGCAGGTTGGCGCCGATCGACGAGAAACTTTTCGCTCTTGAATCGATCGAGCTCGGCGAACCAGTCGTCGACTGTCGGCGACAGCGGTTCGAGCAACACACCCCGTCCCTGACGCGTGACCCGGACCTGCGTGCCCGAAAAGCGGAATTCCTGTGGCAACCGCACCGCCTGGCTGCGCCCGTTCATGAAGATCTTCGCGAGTTTTGTCACGGTGGCCAGCCTCCTTGGTATATATCTCAAGTATATACCACGAAGTCAGGGTCTTCAATCGCTACGGCACGCGCGTCCTGGCCCAGTCCCACCCTTCCAGTCCGCGTACGTTGGCCGGGCCGGTTGCGACGACGTATGACGTCACGCCCTTCTCGGGACTCGCGCTCCACGACACGGTGATCGCCTGCGCTACCCGCTCAACCTTCACGTCCTTGACCCTGGCCGTTGGCTCGCCCGCCGTAGCCTTGGCGAAGGAGGGAGCGGCGCCGCGCAACGCCGGCCGGGTCTGCAACGCAAGGGCAACGAGGAGCGTGAGTGCAGAATGTCGCGGCACGCGTGCTTACGCTACGCGAACCCGGGAGGGCGTCACCGACCGCGCGGCTTACGCCGTCAATCGAACCAGCGTGGGCCGAGTGGCCCTGACTGAGGCTGGCACCGCGACCGCGGCGAACATCTGGGCGAGCGAGGGAGCCACGAGCTGAATCGTCTGCGCCTGCTCCTCGTCAAAAGCGGCAGCGCCATACAACGACAGCACACCCACCAGTTGAGTGCCATGGACCAACGGCACCGAGAGGCACCAATCGACCTTGGCCAGCGCCGCGCCGTGACCGAGATCGAGTGCGGCCTCGGAATTGACGATCGGTTGAGCATTCGCGGCGACCCAGCCGGTGAGCCGCTCGCCGAGTTTGATGTGCAGACCCTGCAGCATCTGCGAGCCGGGGCCGGCGACAAATTGCGCCAGCACGCTGTCGGTGCCCGGGTCCGTCATGAAGAACCCGCAGGTGGCGCCGGGCACGACGTGCCGGATGTGACTCCACGCCACCGAGCCGACGTCGGCCGGGGTCGGACCGTCCTGGATGATGCGCGCGAGATTGGCCAGCGCCATCAGCGTTTCTGGACCTTCCTCTGCCGGTAGCGCCGCCACGGCCATTGCCATTGGCGGCATCGGCACGGCTTCGACGGCTTCGCTGATCTGCCGCAGCGCCTGCTGCAGCTGGGGTGTCACCGCGCCCGGCGTAATGTCGCGGCACACGCGCTCGAAGACATGGACGACGTCGGGGTCGTACATCGAGCCGCAGCGGGCGCGAATGATGGCCAGCGCCTGATCGTCCGTCATCGCACCGCGATACGGGCGGTCCGACGTCAGCGCGTCGTAGCAGTCGACCACCGACAGAATGCGGGCGCCAAGCGGAATGTCGGTGCCGCGCAGGCCGCGCGGGTAACCGGTGCCATCCCAGTTTTCATGATGCGCTCGCACGATCGGGACGACCGGATACGGAAAATCGATCGACGACAGGATGTCCGCGCCGACATCGACGTGCAGCTTCATCTTCTCGAATTCCGCGGCGGTCAGCTTGCCGGGCTTGTTGAGAATGCGCTCGGGCACCGCGAGCTTGCCGGTGTCATGCAACAGCGCTGCGGCCTGGATCGCTTTCAAGGTCTCTCCGTCGGTCACGCCCAGCGCGCGGGCCAGGCCCATCGCGTAGTGCTGCACGCGGTGAATGTGGCTGCTGGTGACGCCGTCCTTGGCCTCGATCGCCGTCGACAGCGCTTCGATCGTCGAAAGGTAGAGCCGATCGACGGTCGCGACGTGTTTGGTCGCATCCTCCAACCGGCCGGTCCACGACCGCATCGCCAGGTTGATGACGGCCAGCAGCGGGACGACCGCGACCAGCGCGACGACGCTCAGGTATTGCGTCAACAGGATAAGCAGATAGGCGACCGACGCCGACGCGAAGTAATTCAACGAGACGACGGCAAAGTGCGAGCGCCAGATCGCGACGGCGGAAGTCTTCTTTTCCAACGCGAGCGCGACGGCGGTCAGCCCGGAGTTCAGGCCGTAGTAGACGAGGGCGAAGCAGGCCACCGGCACGACCAGGCTGTCCATCGGCGCGTGAGTCCCGAACAAGGGCGTCGACCCGGAGAGCCAGAAGAACACCTGGGCGCCGGCCCAGAACGCGATCGTCGGCGCGCCGCTGTTGAAGAAGAAGCGCCGCGCCTGCCACGTGCGGAATGAATGCGACATCAACATGCTGTCGATCGCGATGGTGACCGTCGCCGGGCCCGGTCCAAACAACAGCGCCGACGTCATGTAGAACGTGTCCGAGATCGAAAACCAGGCATTGCTGCCCGGCAGGCGCAACGGGAACCGGCTGGCGATCAGCGCGAGACCGGCGAGAATGCCCCACTCGCGCGCATTGGGCGTCGACGGCAGACCGAACGCGGACCCGCCAATCAGGATCGCGCCGGCGATCGTGATTACCGCAACGTAGACGTCGACGGCGGCGGGTGAGAAGCGTCGGCTCATTGGCCTTGCGGAACGCTGTCGCCCCACACGATCTGGTAGCCGTTGCTCGAATTGGTGTCGCCCCAGACGATTTGCTGGCCTGTGATCTGATCGCCCCACACGATCTGCTGCCCGCTGGGGCTGTAGAGTTGGTCACCCCACACGATCTGCTGGCCCGAGGGGTTGAAGACCTGATCGCCCCAGACAATCTGCTGGCTGCCGGTATTGAGGAGCTGATCGCCCCACACAATCTGCTGGTCGGCGGTCCACAGGTTCGCATCGCCCCAGACAATCTGCGCCGGCACTGTGGTCATCAGGCGGCTCGGGAACCCGAGCCCGAGGAGACTCTGTCGCGCGTCGATGATGCCGAACGCGCGCAACCCCGCGTAGCCGGCGGTCTGATCCAGCTTCGCACCCGGATCAACGAAGGCGAAACCCGATGAGCGCACGGTGCGGCCGGCGATGGTCGTCGTCGGCAGGCTGCCGAGCACCGTTGACAGCGACAACGTGCCCAACTTTCGCGCGGCGTGCAGATTGACGCTGCCGGTACCCGAGGCGAGCATGCCCTCGCGCGGCATCGTCGAGGCCGTGAGCTGGACCGTCATCTTGACCTGCCGAGCAGTCAGCGACGGAGCCGATTCGAGCAACAGCGCCGCGCCGCCGCTGACCATCGCCGCGGACATGCTGGTGCCGCTCATCACGGCATACGCGTTGGTGCCGCTGCCGGCCACGTGGAGGGCCGGATATGCTTTCCCCAAGTACGATCCGGCCGCCTCGAGCGACACGATCTTGTTGCCGGGTGCGACCACGTCGGGCTTGATGCCCATGTCGTACCGTGTCGGGCCACGCGAGCTGTAGGTGGTCACGGTATCGTCGTCGCGCGACACCGTGTTCCAGGTGTTCAGCGCGCCGACCGTGATCACCCCGGGGGCGTTGCCGGGAGTGGAGATGCTGCCGAGAACCGGGTGCCCCTCGGCATCCTTGCCGCCGTTACCGGCGGAGGCGACCACGATCAGGCCCGCGGCGGCTGCACGCTCCGCCGCGATGCAGAGCGGATCGAGCGCGCACGGCGAGACGATCGGATGGCCGAGTGAAAGGTTCATGACGCGAATCGCGTACTTCGCGCGATTGGCCACGACCCACTGGATGCCCGCGATGACATCGCTGGTGTAGCCGGTACCGGTCCGGCCCAGCACGCGAACGTTGACCAGATGCGCGCCGGGCGCGATGCCAGTCTTATACAAACTGGTGGGGCTGATGCTCGCAGCCGATCCCGCGATGATGCCGGCGATGTGCGTGCCGTGTCCGAATTCGTCAGTCGTGCCCGACGCCCCGGTGGCGAAGTTCACGGAGTATGTCACCTTGCCGGTGAGCGCCGCGTGCGACGCAATGCCGGAGTCGACCACGGCGACGCCGATGCCCTTGCCCGAGACCGCAGGCGAGCCCAGCAGGCCCAGCAACAGGCCGCTCGTGGCCGCGCGGGCCTGGTCGGCCGCCATCGCCTTGTCAGAGACGGACATCGTCGGGCTGACGAGCACGTCGAGTGAGATCGCCTCGACGCCCGGCACGCTCAGCAACGCCTGCAACGCGGTTGGCGCCGCCTCGACGACCACGAGCCCGTCGAGCACTCTCAGCACTGGGAGACCATCACGCTCGGCAGCGCTTTGAATCGCCACCACGTCGCCGCGCACGATGGCGCGGACGGGGCGATCGTCGCCGGCCGACAGCAGTCCCAGCAAGTCGCTCGAGAGCAGGCTGCCGAGCAGACCGCCGAGAATCGGCAGGTTCGCGATCAGCGGCCCGACGATCGGCAGGTTGCCGAGCAGACTGGCGGACTGGCCGCCAACCGTAATGGTGAGTAAAAGGCACAGGACAACGATCCTGCCGAACAGAGGGGTCACTCGATTCACCGACGTCTCCTTGGAGAAATTCTAACGGACTCTATGGCAATTAATGAGCCATGTTAGAACCCGTGATGCTCTTAGCTTTTGGGAGTCGTAAGCTGTTTGAATGCTTAGAGTTGTAGGACAGGCGTGGCTTTAGGGTAGAGCTTGACCGAGTGCCTACGTGAGCCGTTACAGCACAACAAAACAGTAATTAGATAGTTTTGTTACTGTAAGTTATTGATTATAAATAGTTTACTTAAATTGACCCGTAACGTCACACTACTGTGCTGCAGCGGCACGCTTTTCGTTAGGCCAAACGACCGCCTTCGAGCCGTAAGGTCCGGTCGCATTGCGCGGCCAACCGAGGGTTGTGCGTCGCAATGATCGCCGTCAAACCAAACTCCGCGTGCATCGTCCGCAGCAGGAGGTGCAGCGAATCGGCGGTGGCTTCGTCGAGGTCGCCGGTCGGCTCGTCCGCCAGCAAGAGGGTCGGCTGCATCACCAGCGCGCGCGACACCGCCACGCGCTGCTGCTCGCCGCCCGACATCATGCCGGGACGATGGTCGAGCCGCTCGCCGAGCCCGACCCTCCGCAACAACGCTTCGGCCTTGGGCCTCGCGTCTGCCGCAGACACGCGCGCGATGCGCAGCGGCATCGCCGCGTTCTCGACCGCGGTGAACTCCGGCAGCAGGTGATGAAACTGAAAGACGAACCCGATGTGGCGGTTGCGAAATGCGACGCGCGCTTCGTCACCCATCGCGGCAATGTCGTGCTCGCCGACGCGGACTCCGCCGCTGTCGATCGTATCGAGGCCGCCGAGCACGTGCAGCAGTGTGCTCTTCCCGACGCCCGACGCGCCCATGATGGCGACCATCTCGCCTTGCTCGACCGACAAATCGAGATCGCGCAACACATGAAGGCGGTTGCCGACGACGCTATAAGACTTGTTCAAGCCCGTAACGGTGATGAACGGCATTGTCCCTACGAGCGCGAAGCGCGAGTCCCACGAGCGCCGTGAGGCGCGAGCATACGAGGCGCAAGGCGCCGAGTCCAACGAGGGCCAACGGCCCGAGTCCTATTCATAGCGCAGCGCCTGGGCGGGATCCAGCCGCGCCGCCTGCCGCGACGGGTAGAGCGTGGCGAAGAAGCACACCAGGATGGCGCCAATCACGATGAAGACCAGGTCCCAGGGCAGCAGCTTGAACGGCAGGTAGCTCACCTGGTAAACGTCGCTCGGAATGGTGATCAGGCGATACTCGTTGAGCACGTACGCCACTGCGGTCCCTACCGCGGCGCCGACGAGGGTGCCGACCACGCCGATGATGGTGCCCTGCAACAGGAAAATCAGCGTGATGCTCCGCGCCGAGGCGCCCATGGTCTTGAGGATGGCGATGTCGCGTGTCTTCTCCATGACCAGCAGGATCAGCGACGCCACGATGTTGAGCGCGGCCACCATCACGATCAGGCCGATGCCGATGCCCATGCCGATCTTCTCGAGCAGCAGCGCCGAATACAGCTGCTTGTTCATGTCGCCCCAGTCTTGCGTCACGTACTCGGAGCCGAAGTCCACGGCAATCTGGTCGGCGATCTGCGGCGCGGCGTAGACGTCGGCGACCTTCAGCTCGATGTGCTCGACCTTGTCGCGGCCGGCGATCAGCATGCCCGAGTCGAGCGACACAAAACCGGTGCTCATGTCGA
>JANOZI010000259.1:0-9125 GCA_031429375.1 Acidobacteriota bacterium
GTTGTCAACTGCTGGAACTGCGGCACCTTGCCGCCGCTCGCGTTGGGATGGAAGAAGTTGCAGGCGTTGTAAATGTCGCCCGATCCCAAGCCCGACACGCCGCAGATATCGGCCAGCGCCGCTGACGTCATGACGTCGTTGGACGGCGCAAAGGGCATCTGCACGTCCCAACGCAGGCCGGCATTGATCGTCAGCGTCGGCGACACCCGCCAGGAATCCTGAACATAGGACGAGTACTCGTCCATGTTGCCGGCCCGCCGGCGCGCACCGAACGCCACGTACTTGTTGGTGTTGGCGTCGAGCGCCGCCTGCCCGGTTACCGACCGCACCCGCCCGGTCAACATCGCATACAGCGCCCTCGCGTCGGTCAGTTGCGCGGCGGACGCGCCCTGGAACGACGTCGTGGTGAAGAGCACCGATGCGGGATCCTGGGTCTGGTCGAATCCCAGGTTGATCGCGGGTACCATCTGCTGGCCGTTTTCCCACGCGCGGCCAAAAAACAGTGAGCCGCCGACCTGGATGCTGTGCTCGGATTTCTGCCACGTCAGGCTTTCGTCGACGCTGTAGCTGTAGCCGCTGCGCCACGTCGGCGCATTGCGCACGTGCCAGTTGGTGAGGCCGGCGCTGCCGAGGACGTCGTCGATGTCGAGATCGATCGCGAAGCCGTTGGTGTCGGCGAAGGTCGGGATGCCGTTGCTCGATTGCTGGCCGAAATACGATCCGCCGCCTTTGGTGATGCCGCCGCGCAGCTCGCTCACGAGGTTGCGGCCGAGCGTGGACCGCAGCGCCAGCGATCGGGTCGGGCGGGTCGAGACGAACTTGCCGTAGTTGGTCGAGGTGGGGAAGCGGCGGTCGTTGCTGTTCAGATGATCGGGATCCCGCACCACCCAAATCTGGTTATAAGTGCCCGACAGCCGGTGATTCACACCGAGGTTGTAATCGAGGCGGATGACGGGCTGCTTCTCCGTCTGGTTGCCGGGGCTCTGCCAGACGTAATCGTTGACCAGCGGGTCGCTGCTCAGGTTCAGCGTGCCGGTGCTTTTGGTGGCCGCGTTCATGAATCCCATGATCCGGCTGACCATCGGATCGATGGTGGCGAGCTGTCCGTTCGCGGCCGCGAGTTCGAGGACGTTGACCTCGCGGACCTGGGGCGCGCCGTTGACGGTGACGCTGTAGCGAAACCAGCCTTGCTGGGCCCTCGGATCCAGCATCGTGCGGGTCCGCGAGAAATTGTTGGGGAGCCGGACCTCTTCGTAGTTGACGAAGAAGAACGCCTTGTTGTGGCCGTCGTAGATGCCCGGCACCATGATCGGCCCGCCCTGGCGGAAGCCGTACTGATTCAGCTGCACGTCGTTCTTCGGCAGGCTGTTACGCTCGTTGAACCAGTAATTGGAGTTGAGCTCCGGCGCGCGGTAGTACTCGTACGCGCTGCCGCTGAAACGGTTCGTCCCGGAGCGCGTCACGAAATTAATCCCGACGGCGCCGTGGCCGCCGACATCCGCGCCACCCGCGGCCATCGTCACCGTGACGGCCTCGACCGCGTCCTGCCGCGGCGTCACCGACGCGAAGAATCCATCGGTCGTCTTGTTGAACTGGTCGTTGTTGCCGATGCCGTCGAGCGTGATGTTGATGAACGACTGCGGCAGGCCGTTGACGTTGGCGTCGCGGTTGATGCCGGCGGTGTTCACGCCGGGCAGGAAGGTCACCGCGTTCAGCGCGTTCCTGGTCGGCAGCGGCATCTGGTTGATCTGATCGACGTTCAACGTGGCGGCAACCGTTGGTGTCTGGGTGTTGATGAGGCTGACCCCGCCGTCGACGACGACCGTCTCCTCGAGCCCGCCGACTTCGAGGGTGGCCTTGATGGCTGCGGGGATGCCTGGTTGAAGACGGATGTCATCGATGATCGCGGTCTTAAAGCCCATCAAAGACACAGTGACGGTGTAGACGCCGGGGTTGAGAGCCGGGACCTTGAAGGAGCCGCTCCCATCCGTGACGGCGGTGAATTTCGTGCCCGTCGCCTTGGTCGACACCACCACGGCCGCGCCGGGGATCACCCCGCCGGCCGAGTCGACGACGATGCCGGACAGCGTGGTCGTCGCTTGAGCTGCCGCGGGGACAGCAGACGACACGAACACGACCGCCGCCAGCACCGCGTGGGTCACGATTCTGATCATTAAAGGTTCCCTGAAGAAAGCTGCTCAGCGTAATCTACGCTCGCAGGGTCGAGGGGTCAATCACATGAGAGCACTGTCGATCGCCGTCGCTGTCGCGTCGCTCGCGTCGGGTTACGGTTCAGCCTCCGCGCAGGACAACGCCTACAGTTTCGAGTCGCGGGCGGCGATTGGCGCGCACCACCTGTGCTCAGGATTGTGGGTGGTCGGGCGCGTGACGAAGCGCAGCGCCGCCGAAATCCTCGCGCAGGACATTGCGCCGTTTGCGGATTTCAGCTGGGAGAAGTTCTTCAGCTACGACGTCGACGAGGGCAAGCGTACGGTAACGGTTCGTGGCGATGGTGTTCCGGCGCGGACCGCCAAGTACAACGGCGATCAAGGCTGCAGCATCCTTCCGCGCGGCGAAACCGACATTCATTTCAAGCCGGTCGCCGTGCCGCGGAGCCTGCCGGACCCGTCGAGCACGCCGTGGCCAATGGGTGATCTCGGGGCGACGACGCCGGTGCCCGACGGGGTGAGCGGCGAGCGCCTTGCCGCCGCGCTTGATTGGGGTGTCGCGCAACAGGAACAGAACACCCGCGCGATCGTCGTCGTGTATCGCGGCAGGATCGCCGGCGAGCGCTATGCGCCGGGCTGGACGAAAGACACGCCGCAGATCAGCTGGTCGGCGGGCAAGAGCATCACCGCTGCGCTGGTTGGCATCAGCGTCAAACGAGGCGAGCTCGCGCTCGACGATGTCGCTCCGGTGAAAGAGTGGCGCGCGAGCGGCGATCCGCGCGGCCAGATTCGCATCCGCGATTTGCTGCACATGAGCAGCGGTCTCGATTTCGCCAACCTCGGTCTGTCCAAGGAGTCGTACACGCGCGCCAACAAGCACATGCGGATCTATTTTGACGGACTGAACGTGTTCGAGCACGCCGTCAACCAGCCGCAAGAGATTCCGCCGAACACCGAGTGGCGCTATCGCAACAGCGATCCGCTCACGCTTGGCCGCATCCTCCGCGAGAAAGTCGAGGCGCGTGGCGACAATTACCTCACGTATCCGCAGCGCGCGCTGTTCGACAAGATCGGCGCCCGCAACTTCGTGCTCGAAACCGACGCCTGGGGCAACTTCATCATGACCGGCTTCGATTACGGCTCCGCGCGCGACTGGGCGCGGTTCGGGTTGCTGCACTTGTGGGACGGCGTCTGGCAGGGTGAGCGCATTCTTCCCGAGGGGTGGGTGCAATTCGTGTCGACGCCCGCGCCGGCCGACAAGAGCAAGGGCTACGGCGGGTTGTTCTGGCTCAATCGCGGTGGGGCGTGGAAGGGCGTGCCGGAGGATGCGTTCATGGCCTCCGGACACATGGGGCAGTACACGATGGTGATCCCATCGCGCGATGTCGTCGTCGTGCGGCTGGGACCAAGCCCGCGCGGCTCGGGGCCGTACTTCACGGAGCTGGTGACGCGCGTGTTGGATGCGCTTCCGAAGAAGTAAAAGAAGCCACGAAGAACACCAAGTCTTCACCTTGAGGTTTGCCACCAGGGCGCGCACAATACGCGATCGGAGCAAGGCCATGAAGAGTAACGACGTTGGCTGCGCGGCGACGACCTCGGCGCGGGTCGAACCCGTGAAGAAGAGGAACTGGTCGGCCTGGTTTATTCGCGGAGCATACTGGCCCCGTGGAAGTGTGGGGCTCGGCGCAGTTTCCGGCGACCGGGTTGTGGGATGTCCACGGCCCCTTCAAGACGGAGGCGTTGTACGCCGACGGCGTCCGGATGATCGTGAGCGGCCACTTCCCGAACGGCATCAAGTTCATCGGCACGGAGGGCTGGGTGTTCGTCTCGCGCGGCAACGAGGGGGTGACCGCGAGCGATCCGCAGGCGGCGCTGAAAGACAGCCAGGCGCTGGCGTCGAGCGACCCGCGGATCATCAGTTCCGTCATCGGGCCCGACGAAATCCACCTCTACGAGAGCACCGATCATCACGGCAACTGGATCGAGTGCGTGCGCTCGCGACGTCAGCCGATTGCGCCGGCCGAGGTCGCACACCGATCGTGTTCCGCGTGCCTGCTCCATCACATCGCGATGAAGATAAAGAGGAAGGTATTCTGGGATCCGGTCAAGGAGCGTTTCAAGAACGACGATGAGGCCAACGCCATGTTGGCGCGACCCGCGCGCTGGCCGTACATGGTCAGTTGATGTCGCGGCGCGGGCGATTTCGGCGCCTCGAAGTAGACGCGGCGTTCCGGGATGATGACGGTCGGCACCGCCGCACGGCGGACATGGAGGACACAGGTGAAGAAGGTCGCGCTCGCTCTTGTCGTCGCGTTCGGTCTGTTCCCCGCATCGGCCTCGGCTCAGGCCGTGGCCGGCACCATTTTCGGAACCGTGACCGACACCACCGGGGCGGCCGTACCGGGCGTCACCGTCACGCTGACGCACACCGCCACTGGCCTGGTGCGGGCGGTCACGACCAATTCGGCGGGTGAGTACACCGCGCCGTCGCTGCCCACTGGTGCCTACACCGTGCTCGGGGAACTGACCGGGTTCAAGACCGTCACTGTCTCGAACGTGGCGCTCGGCGTCGATCAGCGGGTCCGCGTCAACCTCCCCCTCGAAGTTGGCACGATGGCCGAGCAGGTCACCGTGGTCGGCAGCTCACCGCTCGTGCAGACCTCGTCATCGGAGCTCGGCACCACCGTCACCAGCGATCAGATCGAAGCGCTGCCGCTCAACGGCCGCAACTTCGTGAGCCTGACACGGACGGTGCCGGGGGTCTTGCGCGGCATACCCGGCTCGAACATCGACGGTGCCGGCAGCCTGGCCTGGCGCGCCTCGGCGTCCTTCTCCGCCAACGGCCAGCGCGCGCGCGACAACAACTTCATGCTCGACGGCGTCGACAACAACGAGACGTGGCTGCAGACGGTGGTGGTCTTCCCGAGTGTGGACGCCCTCGACGAGTTCAAGCTGCAGACCTCGACCTACTCGGCCGAGTTCGGCCGCTCGCTCGGCGGCGTGGTGAATCTGCAGATCAAGTCGGGCACCAACGTCATGCACGGGAGCGGCTTCGAGTTCCACCGCAACGACGCGTTCGACGCCAACAACTTCTTCAACAACCGCGCCGGCCGCGCCAAGCCGGACTTCAAGCAGAACCAGTTCGGCGGCACGCTGGGTGGTGCGCTGTTCCGCGACCGGACCTTCTTTTTCTCCGACTACCAGGGGCACCGCGAGCGGCTCGGGCAGACGTTCCTGTCCACGGTGCCGTCGATGGCCATGCGTGCCGGGAATTTTGCCGAACTGAACCGCCTCGTCTACGACCCGGTCACGGGCCAGCCGTTCTCCGGCAACGTCATCCCGGCGGGCCGCATCGACACCGTTGCGCGCAATATCCTGACGCAGCTTTATCCGGAGCCGAACACCGCCGGCACCCGCCAGGCCAACGGGCAGACGATCAACAACTACTTGATCAATCCGATCAAGGAGCGGCAGGACAACCAGTTCGACGTCAAGATCGACCACAACCTCTCGGCCACCAACCGCTTCTTCGCGCGCTACAGCTTCCAGAAGACACACCGACTGCAGCCGGCGTCGCTGCCGCACGGTGATGCGGGCGCCACCTTCGGCGCCGGCGACGGCAACATCAAGGCGCAGAGCTTCGCCTTCAACGACACGCAGACGATCGGCAGCAGCTGGCTGAACGAGTTCCGGTTCGGCTGGTCGTCGATCAAGTTCAACATGACGCCGATCGACTTCGGCGCCAACCCTGCCCAGGCCGTCGGGCTTCCGGGCATCAATCTGAACGCCGTGACATCGGCGATGACGCAGCTCACGTTCCAGAATATCCGCAACCTGGGCGCCAACGGCAACCAGCCGCTCATCACCAACCAGAACGACTTCCAGATCTTCGACAACGTCACGTGGATCAAGGGCAGACACACCGTCAGGTCCGGCGGGAGCCTCACGTTGCGGTCGCGCGAGATCCTGAACGCGGACTCGATCGTGGGCAACTTCAGCTTCAACAACAACATGACCTCCAACTGCGCCGGCCAGGCGGCCGGCTGCGCCGTGGACAGCAATACCGGCTTCGACGTGGCAAGTTTCATGCTGGGACTGGTCAACACCAAGACGCGCAGTCTTTTCGACGCGAACACCTACACTGAAAAGCGTCCGGAGATCTCGCTGTACGTTCAGGACGACTTCCGGACCACCGACAAGTTGACGCTGAACCTCGGCTTGCGCTGGGACGTGTATCCGCCGTGGATCGAGATCGATAATCGGCAGTCGAACTTCGACGAAGCCACCGGCCGGTTCGTCGTCGCATCCGACGACGCGGTCGTCAGCGGCGTGCAGGTGGGGCGCTACCTGCAGACCTACTCCAAGCGGGACTTCGGCCCGCGCTTCGGCTTTGCCTATGACCTGACCGGAGCTGGCACCACCATGGTCCGCGGTGGTTTCGGCGTGTTCTGGAACTTCACGCCCGGCGGCACCTCGTCGTCGAAGGCGCAGAACCCGCCGTTCCTGCAGTCGACGTCGCTGACCCCCTCGCCCACCGCCTACGGTACCAACCTATTGCTGAGGGACGGCCTGCCGGCGCCGCCTGGCGTCGACCCGAGCCGTCCGGCGTCGGGGACCACGCGGTCGATTTTTGACGTCAACTTCCGCGATGCTTATGCGCGGCAATGGAATCTCAACGTCCAGCGGAGCTTTGGCACGAACTACCTGGCCGAGGTTGCGTATGCGGGCTCGCAGGGGCGGCAGATGATGATGAAGGGCGATCCGAATCAGGCGCCGCCGAGAGTAGGGGTCACCGACGCCAACGTGAACCGGCCGTACGCGACGCTGTCGCCGGCACTCCGTCTGGTCGGCCAGGCTCAGAGCCGGGGCGAGCTCGATTACCACGGGCTCCTGATGAAATTCCAGCGGCGGTTCGCCAACCACTTCTCCTTCCTGAACTCGTACACGTTCGGCAAGTCCATCGACCTCAACTCGGACAACGACGGCACGGTCACGCTGACCAACGTCTACGACACCGAGTACAACCGCGGGCCTTCCGACTACGACATCACGCATACCTTCTCATCGAGCTGGATCTACGAGCTGCCGTGGGCGCGCGCGCGGGCATATGGCGGCTGGCAGGTCAGCGGCATCCTCTATCTGCGCAGCGGCCTGCCGCTGACCGTGACGCAAACTCAGGGTGTGCAATCCACCGGTACGGGCAACCGGCCCAACCGCACCTGCAGCGGCCGGCTCGAGAATCCGACCATCGACCGCTGGTTCGACACCTCCTGCTTTGCGCCGCCATCCGACGTCACCGGCACCTACGGCAATTCGGGCCGAGGCATCATCCGCGGACCAGGGCAGTTCAACATCGACGCCTCGCTGATCAAGAACACGCGGATCGGGCGATTTGGCACCGAGATTCGGGTCGAAGCATTCAACGTCCTCAACCACCCGCAGTTTGGCAACCCGAACACGCAGATCGGCAATGCCGCCGTCGGCACGATCTCGGCGATGCTCTCGAACCCGTCCTGTGCGCTCTGCGGCACCATCGAGCGGCAGATCCAGCTCGGGGTCAAGGTGAGGTTCTGAGAATCGGGTCGTTCTCGTTGACACGGCGCCGGACAACTGACAGGCTGACCGCCACGCGGTCACTTTTCGCGCGGGAGGCCTCATGGCGGCTGCTCCGATACGATCGACCTTTGTGCGCTCGCTCGTGTTGACCCTTGCGATCGCGCTTCTGCTACCGCTCGCTGCCGTCGCGCAATCCACCAACGCCACGCTCGACGGCACCATCAGGGACGACCAGGGCGGAGTACTGCCCGGTGCGACGGTTACCGCGACGAACGAGAGCAACGGCTTGACGCGAACGATCACCACGGGCGATCGCGGCAGCTATCGCCTGAGCGAACTTCCGCCAGGGCGCTACACGGTGCGCGTCGAGATGCCGGCGTTCGCGGCGGTGGAGCGCAAGAATATCGCCCTGGCGCTCGGTGGCAACCTGACGCTCAACATTGATCTGCGCCTCGCCTCGCTGCAGGAGTCGGTAACGGTATCGGCGCAAGCGCCGCTGATCGAGACCAGCCAGAAGTCGCTCGAGACCAATATCAGCCCCGCCGAAGTCGACGATCTGCCTGTGAAGGGACGGCAGTTCGTCGATCTCGCGTTGCTCGCGCCCGGCGTGACGGTAGACACCGCCTCGGCCAACAGCGCGACGGACTCGATCTCGTTCGGCGGCTTCAACGAACAGTTCAAGTCGCTCTGGCTCGAGGGCATCGACATCAACGACGAGGTCACCGGCGGCGGCTCGGGGCTGTCGAACGCGTCGCGCCACACGTTTTCCCAGGAGTCGGTGCAGGAGTTTCAGATCGTTGCCAACCAGTACTCGGTCGAGTTCGGGCGGTCGGGAAGCGGTGTCATCAACATCCTGACCAAGTCGGGGACCAATAGCGTCTCCGGGCGCGGCTATTACTTCCTGCGCGACGACGCCTTTGACAAGCCGAACGCGTTTGCCAGCGGCAAGGTACCGTTCCGGCAGCAGCAGTTCGGCGCGACGCTTGGCGCGCCGATCGTGAAGGATCGCGCGCACTACTTCGCCAGCTACGAGCGCCAGATTTACGACGATGTCGTGACGGTGAATGTCCCGGCGTTCGTCGTGCCGCTCATGAAGGATCCGCGCACCGAAGTGCCCCGCGGGCTGCGTCAACACAATGTCTTCGGCAAGGTGACGGCGACACTCTCGCCGCGCCACTACCTGAGTGCCACGGGCATGTATGGCAATCAGGACCGCACCGCGCAGGACCTCGGGGGCAACATCGCCGGCGACGGCGGCTTCAACGAAAAGGCGCACGACGTGTACCTCGCCGGCGCCGTCACCTCTGTCTTCACCAACAACTTCACCAACCAGTTGCGGCTCGCCTACAGCGATGCCGTGAAGGACCGGTTCCCGTCGGGCGCTCCGGGGCCGCGCATCAT
>JANOZI010000260.1:0-3511 GCA_031429375.1 Acidobacteriota bacterium
GTGTTCGAGACGTCCAAGGAACCGGGTGTCGAGTTCACGGGCTTCAAGCTCGATTTCAACGCGGCGTTCACGTCGCAGGTACAGAATCTCGATCACCAGACGGCGGCGCTGCCGAACATGGTGAACAGCGTCAACGCCAACCAGCTGGCCAACATCGGATTTGGCTTCAACAATTCGGCGGCGAATTTGTATGTCAACGCGCAGCTGGCGCCCGGCATTCGCGTCGCGCTGACCAGCTATCTGTCGTCACGGCACCACAACGAGACCTGGGTGAAGGACGGTTACATCCAGATTGACCAGTCGCCGATTGACTGGGCGCCGGCCAAGATGCTGTTCGAGATCGCGACCATCCGGGTCGGTCACATGGAGATCAACTATGGCGACGCGCACTTCCGCCGCAGCGACAACGGCAATGCGCTCTACAACCCATTTGTCGGCAACTACATCATGGATGCGTTCACCACCGAGATCGGCGGCGAGGCGTACCTGAAGATCGGCAGCGCCATTGCGATGGCGGCCATCACCGGCGGTGAAATCCGCGGCACGGTGCTGACGCCCGAACAGCGCGGCCCTGCGTTCATCGGCAAGCTCGGTTTCGACCGCCAGGTCAACACCGACCTTCGCGTGCGCCTCACCGGCTCGATCTACAAGACCAAGAAGGCGCTCAGCAACACCCTGTATGGCGGCGACCGCGCCGGCTCACGCTATTTCTGGGTGATGGAGAACACCACGGCGACCGAGAGCGCCAATGCGACCTCGGGCTACATCAATCCGGGCTTCAAGAACGAGGTGACGGCGATGCAGGTCAACCCGTTCATCAAGTTCCGCGGCGCCGAGCTGTTCGGCGTCATCGAGCGGTCCAGGGGGCGGGCCGCCACCGAGGCGGCGGATCGCACGTGGAACCACTACGCGGTGGACGCCATCTATCGCTTCCTGGCGGACGAGAAGTTGTTCGTCGGCGTGCGCTATAACCGCGCCGAAGGCGCGCCTGCGGGCATCGCCGGAGACGTCGGCGCCGACCGGTATCAGGTGGCCGCCGGCTGGTTCATCCTGCCTGGCCTGATGGCCAAGGGTGAATACGTCAGCCAGAAGTACTTCGGCTATCCCGCCACCAACGTCAGGAACGGCGGCCGCTTCAACGGCATGATGCTCGAAGGCGTCGTCGCGTTCTAACGTGATGGCGACGGATCTGGTCATGGGTTCGACACTTCATCACGTCGCAGCCGTCGGGCGCCCAGGCGCCTGGCGGCTGTTTTCTTGCGCGATGCTGATCGCGATCTCGGGCGCCCTCGCCCTGGCCGACCCGGCCGCCGTGTCGCGGGTGGAGGTCATCGAGCGCGGCGGCGTGTATCACGTCACCGCCGCCTTCGCGGTCAGCGCCTCGCCGCAGGCGGTGATGGCGGTGCTCACCGATTACGGGCGCATCCCTGAATATGTGCCGGATATGGAAATCAGCAAGGTGATCGAGCGGACGATCGGTGGCGCGGTGGTGGAGCAGCAAGCGGTGTCACGCTTCATGCTGTTCTCCAAGCGCGTGCATCTGCTGCTCGAGGTGCAAGAAGACGACGGGCAACTCCGCTTCCGCGACCGCTGCGGCAAGAGCTTCGCCGTTTACGACGGCTCCTGGACCGTCAGCCAGCATGACAGCCTGACGGTCGTCGACTACCGGCTGAACGCCAAGCCGATGTTCGAGGTGCCGGCATTCGTGCTGAAGCGGCTGCTGAAGCGAGACGCCGCGCAGCTCGTCGACCGCATCAAGACCGAGATCGCCGCGCAGGGATCATTCGGGTGATTTGGAGTATCGCTCGAACCAATGGCCCAGAGGCGCGACTGTATAAGACAGCACAGTCTCAGTCGCGCGGGCCTTGGCAGAATGGATGCCTGGTGCCGTGGTGATGAACTGGCGCGCGCTGACTCTCGCCACTGTGTCGTTCGCGATCTCCTTTGCCGCCTGGGGATTGATTGGCGGCCTGGCGCCGGTGTTTTCCGATCTCTATCACCTGTCCGCGTCCCAGACGGCACTGCTCGTCGCTGTTCCCGTGCTGCTCGGATCGGTGGCACGGCTGCCGATGGGCATGCTCACCGATCGCTACGGCGGGCGCGCCATGTTCACGCTGCTGCTCGGGACGTCGGCGGCGGCGGCCTGGGTCGTCTCCCTGACCACCAGCTATACGGGCCTCATCGCCGCAGCGTTTTTCATCGGCCTTGCCGGTTCGTCGTTCTCGATCGGCGCGGCCTTTGTCTCGCGCTGGACGCCGCCCGCCAGGCAGGGCACGGCGCTGGGACTTTTTGGATTGGGGCTGCTCGGCCAGTCGGTGGCGGTGTTTGGCGGCCCCGTGGCGGCCGGCGCCGTCGGCTGGCAGGCGGTGTTTCGCGGCATCGCGGTGGCGCTGCTGATCTGGGCCGTCGTCTTCGCGGTGTTTGCCCGCAACAACCCGGCCGCGGCGCGGCCCGCGGGCGTGGCGGCGATGTGGCGCGTGTTGCGCCACGAACCGACCGCCTGGTGGCTCGGGGCGTTCTACTTCCTGACCTTCGGCGGCTTCGTCGCGTTCGCGATTTACCTGCCGACGCTGTTGCGATCGCAATTCCACCTGACGCCGGCTGACGCCGGCTTTCGTGCGGCGGGGTTCGTCGTGCTGGCCACACTGATGCGGCCGCTCGGCGGCTGGCTTGCCGATCGCATTGGCGGCGCGCAAGTCCTGTCGTGGGTGTTCAGCGGCGTGGCGTTGTTCTCGCTGCTGCTCGCGTGGCCGTCGATGATCCCGTTCACGGTGGGGGCGCTGGTCTGCGCGGCGCTGCTCGGGCTCGGCAACGGAGCCGTGTTCAAGCTCGTGCCCGAGCACTTCCCCCGTGACACCGGCACGGTCACCGGCCTGGTCGGCGCGCTTGGCGGCCTCGGTGGTTTCTTCCCGCCGCTGCTGCTCGGCTTGTTTCGCGACTCGCTCGGCGTGCTGTGGCCGGGGTTTGCACTGTTGTCGTTGACAGCGTTCGCGCTGCGGGCCGCCAACCAGCGGGTCTTTCACCCCGCTGATGTCGCCTGGCATCGCGCCTTACCGCCGCACTCTCGACAGGCGGTCGATCGCGTGCGGTCCGGCGCGTGGGCGGCGCTCTGGACCGTCGTGCTTGCCGCCGCCATCGTGGTGGGCTCGCGCAACCTCGCGCACTTCGACGCAGCGCTGGTTGGTTACACCTTTGCCACGCTCTTCGCGGTATTCGGCATCACGTATCGCTACGCGATGTGGCTCGATCGGCCGCCGACGCGAATGTACTGGCAGCGCGGCTGGGAAGCCTTCTTCACACGACCGTGGTTCGGGCGGAACGTCCTGACACTGGGCCGGCGCGCTGCGGTCGACGTGGCCGGCAATCGCTTCATCTTCCGCCGCGGCTGGCTGCGTGGCATCGCGCACTGGCTGATCATGTGGGGCTGCCTGCTTGCCGCCGCCATCACCTTCCCGCTCGTGTGGGGCTGGGTGCATTTCGAAACCGTGCCCGGCAACGTGGAGATGTACCG
>JANOZI010000261.1:0-3131 GCA_031429375.1 Acidobacteriota bacterium
TCTCGCCGAAGCTCCAGACCTGCGCCGGCTGATCGGCGACGACCCGCTGTCCGACGCGCTCTGCGAACGCCGTCAGGTTGAAAAAGGCGCCGCGCGTCATCGTCTTCGGCACCGGAATGCAGATGTCTGCCCGGCAGGCGCCTTGCGGCTTGAGCTCGAAGCCTATGATGCGGGGCAGATCGGTCTTCTGGACCCACAACGCACCGGGCTGCTTCGGGTCGGGACTGACGCGGTCGAGCGAGATCGCCCGCCCGTCATAGAGCACCGTCGCGCCCTGCGGCGTTTGCGTCTTCACCGGCGATGGCATCAGAGCCGCCGCGCCCAACGTCCAGAGAAAGTGTCGTCGTTGCATTCGGGCCTCGCGCGTGGATTATACACAGTGACACTCGAGGGCTTGGGGCTTGCTTGCCCGCCGTAGCCTTGGCGAAGGTGGGAGGGCTTGAGGGCGTGAAAAGGTCTTGCTACTCGCGTCGAAGTGCGCGCATCGGGTCTATTCGCGCCGCGGTGATTGCCGGAACGAGATTCGCCGCCACCGCCACCGACAGCAGGAGACCGCTGGCCAACGCATACGCCATCGGGTCGAGCCCGCTGACGCCGTACAGCATCGACTCCAACAACTGTCCGGTCCCGGCTGCGGCCACCGCGCCCAGCAGGATGCCCACCGCCGCGAGCCGGCCCCCCTGCCACAGCACCATCCGCAGCACCTGGCCCCGCTCGGCCCCGAGGGCCATGCGGATGCCAACCTCGCGCGTGCGGCGGCTGACCGAGTACGCCACGACCCCGTAGACGCCCACCGCCGCAAGCAGCAGGGCCAGCGCGCCAAACGCGCCGAGTACGAATGCTCCGATCCGCGTCGGCGCGACGGTAGTGGCCGCCACATCTTCCGCCGGCACGTCGGAGGTAAACACGATCTCGGGCTCGAGCGCCAGGAGCGCCGCCCGCAACCTCGGCAGCGCAGACCTGGCAGGCGTCGCCGTGCGCACGATGAAATCAAGCTGCTGCGAGGGTCCGCCGGGCCGGTGCATGTAGGGGCGGGGAGATTCGCCAACCGACCGCACTTTGTGATCGCGCGCGATACCGACCACCACAACAGGCTCCGACGTCCATCCGTCAACGTAGAAATGCCCGCCGAGCGCACGGCCGTCGGGCCAATACTGTCCCGCCATCGTCTCGTTGATGATCGCCACGCGCCGGTTTCGAGCGACATCGTCCTCGGTAAACGCCCGGCCGGAAACGATCGGCACACCCACCACCTGAAAGTAGTCGGGGCCGACCCGGACGGCGTCGATCGCCGTACCGTCTTCATCATCGCGTGCGTGGTGGCCCGGCACGAGCAGACCGTCCATGTTGATTTCGGGGGACAGGGGCAGCCGGGTGGCCAACGAAGCCGCGGTCACGCCCGGCAACGCGCGCAGCGCCCGAAACGCGCGCTCGCAGAATTCCGTGGCCCGTTCGTCATCGTAGCCGTTCATCTGCAGGTTGAACGACAGCGACGAGACCGGCGTCGGGTCGTAGCCGATGTTTGCATTCTGCGCGCTCAACAGGCCGCGGCCCAGCAACGCCCCCGACACGAGCAACACCAGAGACAGCGCGAGTTGGCCCGCCACGAGCACATCGCCGATCGAAATGCGGCGGCCGCTCGTGACGTCGGTCGATTCCTTGAGTGCCGGTACCAGCTCTGGCCTGGACGACGACCAGGCGGGCGCCAGGCCGAAGACGATGGCGGTGGCCATCGACACCGACATCGCAAACGCCAGCACCGAGCGGTCGATTGTAAAGTTGAACTCGATCGGCATCGGGAATACCGTCGACCCGAAGCCGGATAATGCCTGCCCGGCCCACCACGCAATCAAGAGTCCGAGCGAGCCGCCGACCATCGCCAGCAGCAGCGATTCGGTCAGCAGCTGCCTGAGCAGACGGGCGCGGCTGGCGCCAATCGCGGACCGAATGGCGAGCTCGCGCTGCCGCACCGCGCCCCGCGCCAGCAGCAGGTTCGCGACGTTGCCGCACGCGATCAGCAATACCAACCCGACCGCCGCCAGCAGGCCCGCGCTGGCGGCCCGGACGTAGCCGTCGAGCATGGGATGAAAGCGGATGCTCGTCACCGGCACGATGCTCGGCGTCACGCCGTCGTTCGTGGACGGGTACTGTGCGGCCAGTCGCGCGAAGACCGTATCCGCCTGCGCGCGGACTTCTTCGATCGATCGGCCCTCGGCCAGCCGGCCCTTGACGAACAGCCATCGATTACCGCGATGATCGAGACGGGTGACGTTCCTCTGGCTGTTGGCGGTGTCTTTCTGGGTCTGCACACCCGAGAACTCGAGTCGATCGACCATGACGACCGGCACCCAGAACTCAGTGGGAATGCCGGGCATCGTGCCGGTGAACCCGCGCGGCCCGACACCAATCACGGTGTAGCTGGATCCCGACAGTTTGATCGTCTCCCCGACGATCGCCGGCCGCCCTGCGAACCGGCCCTGCCACAGACCGTAACTCAGCACCGCCACCGGTGCGGCGCCCGGAGAGGCATTCTCTTCGTCACGAAAGCCGCGTCCGATTGCAGGCTGCGCCCCCAGCACATCGAAATAATTTGCCGTGACTGCTTCACCGGTGACCAGCACGCCGTGCTCGCCGGTTGAAAGAATCCCGCGCACGTACGAGCTGGCGGTCACGCCCGCGAGCGCGCTCACCTCTGCGCGCAAATCGCGGTAATCCGGATACGAAGTCGTCAGCTGCGGGTAGTCCTTGTTCAGGCCGGAATAAATCTCGACCAGCTGCTGCGGCGCCTTGACGGCCGTATCGCGCAGCAACACGGCGTTGACGATGCTGAAAAGGGTGGTGTTGAGTCCGATGCCGAGCGCCAGCGACACGACGGCAGCCGCGGTGAACGCCGGCTGCCGAAGCAGTTGCCGGACGCCGTGCCGAAAGTCCCGCAGCATGACGAGGCCTTATTTCTTCGGGGTCTGGATCTCGATCGTGCCGAAGTACCCGATCAACATCTCTTCCCACGTCTGATCGCCCCACCGCACTGTGGCGGTCGGATCGGGATTGCACGGGTTGTCTTTCGAGTTGTCGTAGTGCGCCTTGATGAGGAGCGTCGAGCCCTTCGGAACGAACTTGGGCTCCGCGAG
>JANOZI010000262.1:0-9606 GCA_031429375.1 Acidobacteriota bacterium
AGAACGCAGAAGCGCAAGCATTTTTCACCCAGGGCTTCCAGATGATGTACGCCTTCGCGCGGCTCGACGCCGTGCGCTCGTTCCGCGAGGCGTGGAAGCGCGACCCCGATTGCGCCATCTGCTACTGGGGCGAAGGCTGGGCGTGGGGCTCGTATTTGAACGGGCCGATGTCGGCGGATCAGTCGCCGTTTGCCTACGCGGCCACGCAAAAGGCGATCAGCCTCAAAGACAAGGCCTCGCCGCTCGAGCGGGATTTCATCGACGCGCTGAGCGTCCGCTACGTGAAAGACTTCGACGTCAAGACCCGCAAGGAGCAAGACGAAGCGTATTCGCAGGCCATGAAGACGCTGGCCGAAAAGTACCCGAACGATCTCGACGCCGTCACCTTGTACGCCGACTCGCTATTTCTGCTCGAGCCGAGGCGCGGCACGCGCGACGTCAACGCGCCCAACATCAAGCGGCTGCACGGCGTGCTCGAGTCGGTGCTGGCCAAGGACAAGAAGCATCCCGGCGCCTGCCACCTGTACGTGCACGCGACCGAATCCACCGTGAAGCCCGACCTCGCCGTGGCCTGCGCGGAGTATCTCGGCAAGACCATTCCGGGCGCCAGCCACATCAACCACATGCCGTCGCACACCTGGAACGAAGTCGGGCGCTGGGGTGATTCGGTGCGCGCCAACCTCGACGCCTGGCATTCGGATCAGAAGGCCGACGCCGGCGAAGGTTTCGCGATCTATCCGGATCACAACCTGCACATGCTGCTCTACGCCGCATCGATGGACGGCCAGGGCGCGGTGGCCACGCAGGCCGGCCGCGATTACTCGAAGCGCACCAACGACACGATGTACCAAGTGCTGACGCTGATCCGGTTCGGACGGTTCGACGAAGTGATCGAAGTGACCAAGCGCCCCGAGCGCGAGGTGCCGGCGGCGGCGTTCGACTTTTCGCAGGGCTACGCGAAGCTGAAGCTCGGCGAGCCCGAGTTTGCCAAGGCGTACCTCGCCAAGGTGAAGAAGGCGGCGGACACGTCGAAGCAGGAATTCCGCAGCCACCCGGCGGCGCGCATTGTCGGCGTACTGGCCGGCATCCTCGACGGCGAGATCGCAAGAACAGCGGGCGATCTCGACGGAGCGATCGCCAGGTTCGAGGAAGCGGTGAAAAAAGACGACGAGATGGAGTACGACGAACCAGAGCCACTGCCGTTCCCGGCGCGGCATTGGCTGGGCGCGGCGCTGCTCGAGGCCAAGCGACCCGCCGACGCCGAGCGAGTCTATCGCGAAGACGTCAAGGACCACCCGCATAACGGCTGGTCCCTGCTCGGACTGCAGCAGGCGTTGAAGGCGCAGGGCAGGACGGATGCGGAGGTCGATGCCGACCTCGCGAAGAGCTGGTCGCGCTCCGACACTTGGCTCCGCGCCTCACGTTTCTAGGCGCGATTTTTGCTTTGAATTAAGAGGGAGACCCTTATGTTCCTCTTGGTTCGGCTACTCATCAATGCGGGCGCGCTGTGGGCCGCCACCCAGTTCGTCTCCGGCATCTCGTTTACCGGCGACATCCCGCGGTTCCTGGCTGTGGCACTGGTGTTCGGGCTGCTGAACGCGCTCGTCCGCCCGATCCTCCTGCTGCTCTCTTTCCCGCTGCTGATACTCACGTTGGGACTTTTCACGTTCGTCTTGAACGCGTTGATCCTGATGCTGCTCGGCGCCCTTTCGGGCGGGCTGGGCCTGGGCTTCCACGTCGAGGGCTTCGTTCCCGCGTTCGTCGGCGCGCTGATCGTCACGCTCGTCAGCTTCGTGCTGTCGATTTTCGCCAAACCTTCGGACGACCGCCGCACCGGTTGGCTGCGGCCGGCGCACCGGTAATCACGTGCTGCAGCGAGCGCACGCGGGCAGCGCCGCGGCCGACTTCTCCCCCTGGGTCGGCCGCATCGTCCGCCTTGGATTCGTCGCCAAGGGCCTGATTTATGCCCTGATGGGCCTGCTGGCGCTTCGAGTCGCCTTCGGTCTTCGCGGCGGCCGTCTCGTAGACGCCAGCGGCGCGCTACGGACGCTCCTCCGCCAGCCATTCGGCCAGGTGCTGTTGATCGTGATCGGCGCCGGCATTCTCGGCTATGCCGCCTATTACATCTTCGAGGCGGTGGTGGACATCCGCCGCAAGGGCGGCGGCATTCGCGGCTGGACCGACCGGTCACTCTCGATCATCAAGGGCGGCGCCTACGGGACGATCGGCCTGGAAGCGTTGCGGCTGGTCTTCATCAGTCGGGGACCGTCGGGCGACGCCGAAGGCACCGCGCGTGCCGTGATGCAGTTTCCTCTCGGCGATTGGTTCCTGATCCTCGTTGGCGTCGGCGTCGCGGTCTACGGCATCTCGCAACTCAAGATGACGTGGGACGGGCGTTTCGACGACGATGTCGATGTGGCGCGGGCGCGGCGGGAGGTGCCGTGGCTGTTGTCATTCGGGCGATTCGGCATCGGCGCCCGCAGCGTCATCATCGTACTGATGGGCGTCACGCTGTTCCTGGCGGGCATCGAACATCGCCCGTCCAACGCCGACGGTTATCGTGAATCGCTCATCACGATCCTCTCGCAGCCGTTCGGCCCCTGGCTGCTCGGCGCCGTCGGTGCCGGGCTATTCTGTTTCGGGGTCTTCCAGCTGTTTCACGTCAGGTACGCTCGAATCGCCTGCGACTGAGCGACCGTCAAGAATTACTATCCCGGCGAGCAACACCCCGTAGAATGTCGCGATGGCTACCCTACGGGTTATCGCTCTCGTCGTCGCTACGACACTGACTGTCGAAGCCCAGCAATGGCCGCACTATGCGGGCGATCAAGCTGCCTCTCACTATTCCCCGCTGACTCAGATCACCGCCGCCAATGTCGGCAAGCTCGCCATTGCCTGGGAATGGAAGCCCGGCGAAAAGGCGCTGCCCGAGTTCGGCACGCGGCCGGGCGCCTTCCAGAACACGCCGCTCATGATCGACGGCGTGCTCTACGTCAGCACGCCGTACAACCAGGTCGCCGCGCTCGATGCCACCAGCGGCAAGGAATTGTGGCGCTACGATCCGAAGGCGTACGAAGACGGGCAGCCGCCGAACGGCCAGGGCTTCGCACACCGCGGCGTGGCGGCGTGGCGCGATTCATCGAGCGGCCAGCTTCGCATTTTCCTCAACGCGCGCTACAAGCTGATTCAGCTCGATGCCAAGACCGGCCAGCCGGTCGAGGGCTTCGGCAAGGGCGGCCAGGTCGATCTCAGCGAGGGGCTGGTGTGGGCGATCAACAAGAAGCATTACACCAACACCTCGCCGCCCATCATCTACAAAGACCTCCTCATCGTCGGCAACGGTGTTGGCGATCGGCTGACCTACAAGAACGATCCGCCGGGCGACGTCCGGGCCTTTCACGCGCGCACCGGCAAGCTGGCGTGGAAGTTCAACACCATCCCGCAGCGCGGCGAGTTCGGCAACAACACCTGGGACAACGGGTCGTGGCAGTTCACCGGCCACACCAACGTGTGGGCGCCGATGAGCATCGACGCCGAGCGCGGCCTGCTCTACATGCCCGTCAGCACGCCGAGCAACGATTACTATGGCGGCCGCCGGCCCGGGCAGAATCTGTTCGCCGAATCGATCGTCTGCCTCGACCTCAACAAAGGCATTCGCAAGTGGCACTTCCAGATCGTGCATCACGGCTTGTGGGACTACGACCCGGCGTCAGCGCCCAACCTCGTCACGATCACCGTTGACGGCAAGCGCATCGACGCCGTGGTGCAGCTGACCAAGCAGGGCTGGGCGTTCGTGTTCGATCGCGTCACCGGCCGCCCGGTGTGGCCGATCGAAGAGCGCCCGGTACCGCGCAGCGATGTACCCGGTGAGGCGTCGTGGCCGACCCAGCCGGTGCCGACCCGCCCACCCGCGTTCGAATCGCAAGGCGTGACGCTGGACGACGCGTTCGATGCGACGCCGGCGTTGAAGGCCGCGGCCCAGGCCGAGTTGAAGAAATACCGGTTGGGCCCCATCTACACACCGCCGTCACTGCAGGGCACGGTGTCGCTTCCCGGGGTGTGGGGCGGGGCCAACTGGGGTGGCGGCGCCTTTGATCCAGAGACCGGGCGGTTGTATGTGAAGACGACGAGGAGCCCGGCGATTTTCAAGATGGAGCCGTTCGACAAGAGCCGGCAGCAAGCCGACCGCTCGGACGAAGTCGACGCCGAATACATTCAGCGCAGCCCCTCGTCGTTCGTGGAGGGCGTGCCGATCTTGAAACCGCCGTACGCGCACCTGGTTGCGATCGACTTGAACCGGGGCGACATCGCCTGGAAGGTGCCGTTTGGCGATGCGCCGGAGCTGCGAGCGGTGCCGGCGTTGAAGGATGCGCCGCTGCCCGATCGCCTCGGCGCCGTCGGACCACCGGGCGCGATCGTCACGAAGGGCGGATTAATCTTCGTCGGCGGCAACGACGTCGCGCTGTCGGCGTTCGACAAGGTCACCGGCCGCGAGGTGTGGCGGCACGTCCTGCCGCGGCAGGCGACCTCGACGCCGATGACGTACCTCGCGTCCGACGGCCGCCAGCTGGTCGTGGTCGCCACCGGCCGCGGCGAAGACACGGCGCTCGTCGCGTTCGCGGCGCCAAAGGTTCCGTAGCGCAGGCGAACGTCGGCGCGCTGCACTACCGGTATGATGAGCCGATGGAGTCGTCTTTGAAAGGCCGCGTCGTCACTGTCGCGCTGGCTGCGATCGTCTCAGTCGTAGCGGCCGCGCAGTCCGACGTGTTCACCACGCTCGGCTCCAACGAGACCGAAGCGCGCGAGCAAATCTTCAGCAGCTTCTCCAGCGGCTTCGTGACGCCGACGGGAGTCGCGGAGGTGTTCAAGGTCGCCACCGCCGAGGAACGCGCCGCGATGGTCCGCGCGGTGGTGGCGTTTGCCCGCACCTATTCCACCAGCGCGGGATTCGCCAAACGCTACGCCAACTTCCGCGACGATCAGAAACCGCCGCCGCCGGCCCCCGGCAAGTCCGGCAGCCAGCTGCGTGCCGAGCAGCGCCAGAGTCTCGAAGCGGGCCTCGCCAACGCGCAGAAGACGGCGAAGGAAAAGCCGGCGATGAAAAAAGAGATGGACCAGCTCGCCGCTCAATTGAAGAAGCAGCTGGCTGCGCTCGGCAAAGACAAGGCGCTGAACAAACAGGTTGACGAGACGCTGAAGCAGGCGGCCCAGGGCATCGCCGCCGCCTACAACACCAAGGTTGCGGCGTGGGAACAAAAGTACCCCGCCGATCCGAACGCGATCGTCGTTGTACGCCTGCGCGAGTTCCTCGCCGAATCGGCCACCGTGGATTTCACCGCCAAGACCGCGCTGAAGGAAAAGAAGAAGTACCAGTTCGTCAACCCCGAATACGAACAGAAGCCGCTGCAGTGGAAGATGATGTATCGCGCCGGCAAACCCGCTGTTGACGCGGCGCGCGCCGTGGCTCAGGAGTGGCTCAAAGCACTCGGCGCCTGAACGGTACGCGCCTTGCTGGGATCTGCCCTGGAGGAACGACATGGCCACGCCGATCACCGACCCGAAGACACCCGCCAGCAAGCCGCACGGCACCACGACCGACCAGGTGAAAGAGATGGAAAGCGAGGGCCAGGCCCAAACTCAGGGGCAACCCGTCGAAAGCCCGTCAGCCGATCAAATGCAGGGCGCCCCTGGACCGGTCGCAACGCCCGATCCAGACGAGGCGACACCCCGCGGCGGCGACCAGGACATCGACACCGCCGGCACCGAGGCGGATGGCGAGCGATCGGCAACCAACCACCCAACCGGGCGGTCAAAGGGCTCGAATGTGGAAGTGCCCGGCGACACCGGCTCGGCCGACATCGTTGGGCGTACCGGCGAGCAAATGCCGCTCCAGAGCCACGATGGTGTGGAAGCCGACTCGCGCAGTTAGCAGTTAACAGTTCCAGTTAACAGTTAACAGTTAACTGGCAACTGAACCGGATCGGGCTCAGGGCGAACCCGCAAGCAGCGCGCGCACCTCATCGTCAGTGGTTTCCCTGAAATCCAGGTAACACTGGCTCACCGCTTCGAACGACGCGGGGGTATGGAGGCACACGATCTCGTCGGCCATGTCGGCGAGATCGTGGCAGGTTTCGGAAGCACCGACCGGCACCGCCACGATGATGCGCGCCGGCGATAACAACCGCGCGGCCTGTACCGCCGCCTTCATCGTCGAACCAGTGGCCAATCCGTCGTCGACCAGGATCACCGCTTTGCCTTTGACATCGATTGGCGGGCGCGTGCCGCGATAAGCATGCTCGCGCCGCTCGAGCTCTTTCGCTTCTTCATCGGCCACCTGTTCGATGGCCGCGGGCGATACGCGGCAGGCGCGAATCACCGGTTGGTTCAGCACGCGGACGCCACCGGATGCGATGGCGCCCATCGCGAGCTCACGATAGCCGGGCACGCCAAGTTTTCGCACGACGAAGACATCAAGAGGCGCCGCAAGCGCTAGCGCGACTTCGTGGCCGACCGGGACGCCGCCGCGCGGCAACGCCAGCACCGCGACATCGGCGCGATTGGCGTATCGGGACAACGATTTCGCGACCGCAATTCCTGCCTGGCGCCGATTCGCAAAACGTCGAAGCTCGCTCACGTCAGTTCGTGTCCCACGAATCGGGTAATTGCAAATCGAGTTCCAAGCCCAACTACATTCGGTTTTGTCGTGAGTTACGATGGCGTATGAGCGATCGAGTTGTCGTCCACCTGCCGCCGATGCCGCAACCCAAAGACTTTGGTCTCGATGCCAAGGTCGCCGACGAAACGCACGCCGCCGCGCGCTACGACAAGGCACTGAAAGTCTGGGAGCGCGTCGTTCGCGACATTGCCAAGCGGGTGGGACCGAAAAAGACAAAATAGCTCTAACGCGACCGCTGAGCTTGGAAGCTGATCCGTAGAACCTCCGGGGGTACGGGTTATGCAGCTAAAGGCCGTGGAGGTTTTTCCTATGTTTCGCGCATTGCTTACAGTCTCAGTCCTGGCGGTTCCCCTCGCCTACTTACCCACACCAGTTGAGGCGCAAAATCGGCCGGCGCGAATGCGGTTCGAGGCCATGGATAAGAACCGCGACGGCAAGATCTCGCAGGAAGAATGGCAGGGGACCGAAAGGTCGTTCGACGTTCACGATTGGAATCACGACGGTGTGCTCTCAGGCCCGGAAGTCCGAATTGGGGGCCAGCGCACCACCAATGTGGAAGAGCCTGACCATAACCCGGGCCGCTTCGAACGCAATCTGAACTGGACCGCCGCGAACTTTACCGCTCTGGACCACAATCGCGACGGCAAGATCATGGCTAACGAGTGGCACTTCGACATGGAAACATTCCGCCGCGTCGACGACAACCGCGACAACGCCCTCAGTCGAGGGGAGTTCCTCGGCGCCGACGACGACGACGATCGGGGCGACAACTTCGACGATCTCGACTATAACAACAACGGCCTTGTCGAGCGCAGCGAGTGGCACGGCAGCGACGCATCGTACAGGGCGCTGGATCGCAACCGTGACGGCGTGCTGAGCCGTTATGAGGTGGCCGGCAGCACGGACACGACCGGCGATGTCTACGACGAGTTTGCCAGTCTTGATTACGACCGCAACGGCTCGCTTGCGCGCAACGAATGGCACTGGTCGATGGGCACCTTCAGCGCGCGCGACCTCGATCGCAACGGCGTCATCTCGCGCCGCGAATTCGAGAGCACCGCCACCCCCGAGACGACGACGTCCGGCGCGGGATCGCAGACGTCCGGCGCGGGATCGCAGCAGATCCGGGTCAACGCGAAGACCCGGTGGACCGATGCGATGATCGACGTGCGCGCAGGCGACGTCCTGACGTTCAACGCGAGCGGCACGATCACGATGAGCGACAACGGCTCTGACACCTCGGTGCCGGCCGGCGCCACCACTGGCCGCAAGGCGCCCGACGCGCCGATCCTCAACCAGCTGGCGGGCGGACTGATTGCCCGCATCGACGGCTACGGCCCGATCTGGATCGGCAACCGCACCACGCTGAACGCTCCGGTCAGCGGCCGTCTCTATCTCGGTGTGAACGACGATCACCTGCCCGACAACAACGGCGAGTACGTCGTCACCGTTGGCGTGCAGGGACGCACGCTCCGCTAGAAGTCGTGGAGGTGCGCGTTGCTCCTTCAAGGGCGCGCACCTCCCTCATCTCTTCGGCGTGCTTCCCGTCGCAAGCCGCCAATCCCCCTTTTGCACGAGAGGTCTTGCGTGAAATCGAAAAACGATTCGAACCCCAAAGCGACTGTTGACAACGGCCACCAGAAGGCCGTATCCGGGAAGAAGCAACACGGGCCGGCCGAAAAGGTCGGGAAAGAGACTGCCGGAAATGACGGCAGCAGGGGTCAGAATCGTCGCGCCGACAGTACGTCGGTGGGTTCTCACAAGCCCGGCGGCGACGGGCCGGGAACGAAAAAGTTCAAGCACGACCACGATAACGACGGACGCAACAAGTAGGCGTAACTCGTCAGCCGTTCTTCTTGGTCAGTCTGGCTTCGTACCGCGCGCGTGTGTCCTGCTCCCAGGCCACTGGATCCAGCCCTCAACAACTATTCGGGGCGCTCATGTAGCCCTGCCAGAACTGGCCGAGGACGGTCCTGAATTCCCGGAGGGTGGCGCGGAGTCTGGTGAGGGCGGTCATGGTCACAAGGGTACCTTACTCAATCGAGCGGTAACCAACGGATTAGGGCACTGGCACCCACAGGTTATCTTCCCGGCGCGGTAAGGGGCCACTCCAGTTCAAGCTCGCGCCGGGCGCGCCGGCGCCGCCGACGAGGTCGAAGCCGATCCAGTGCTTGCGATCTTCTCCGTGCGGAAGATAGGCGATCGCGTCTCCGGCGTACCCTGGGCCCCGCACCTCGGGGCCGCACTCGGTCAACGAGCACTGCCGCTGGCCGCGAGGCTTCGAGATGAGGCCCCAGCCCCAGTCCTGATGTGGCTCGGCCCTGGCCAGGGCGGCCGCGACTTCACGCGCGTAGCGGTGACAGGCGACGTCGTCTCCGAGCTGCGCGCACGCTCGCCAATCGGCTGAGTTTGCCGCAATGGACCGCGCGCACTCGAGACGGTTGTCGGTTGGATTGTCGCGCGCGCCGCACGGGTTCGAGAGCAGCGGCCGCAAAATCGATCGCGCCAGGCCCGCCCGCGCCCGCTCGAGATGAACGCGATGGTCACCCGGCGGCAGGTCTACCCGTTTCGGAACGTAGCCAGATGCAGTGACGTCCACGAACACGGGGCCGGGCACGGCGAAGTTCACAAAGCCCCGGCCATCGGTACGGCGCACTTCGCCCCCGATCGTCAGCTTCGCTCCGACGATGGGCCGGGCCGCGGCATCGAGCACGGTGACGTTCAGCTTCTCCAGTGGTCCCGAAGAATGGAGCGGTGCCCACGCCGCGGCGTACGCGGACACAAATACAAATACGGCGGCGGAAAAGCGTCGCAAAAACATTGCGGTGGTTACGGATAAGTATAACGGAGCGAGCAACCCGAGGTGCTGGCGGCGAACGCCGGTCAGCGATACGTTCAGCGCGCGAGCACCGGCTCCGGATCGAAATCAC
>JANOZI010000263.1:0-1620 GCA_031429375.1 Acidobacteriota bacterium
CGCCGGTGGTCAGCGCCTTTGTCGCCTGCGTGATCAACGTGAAGTCATCCGCCTCGTTGTCGCCGATGCCGTGGCGCACGCGCAGCAGCTTGGTGATCTCGCGCGACAGCCGCGAGATATCGCCCGACGATTCGGCGGTCACCGTGATGTCGTTCAGTTTCGAAAGATTCAGCAGCCGCTGCGTGGTCGTGTACGGCATGTAGACGGCGTCGAACTGATCGTCGCCTGGCGCGGGCTGCACCACCCACGTGGCGCTGGTGATCACGCCTACGACTTCGAAGGGCTGGCTCCACAGCGTGACCTCGCGCCCGAGCGGATTGACGGCCGCGCCGAACAGCCGATCGACGACCACTTGACCCAGTACGACGACTTGCGAGGCGCGGTCCTGCTCGCGCGCGGTGAAGAAACGGCCGCTCGTGAACGTCCACGCGCGCTTGATCGACGGCATCATCACGTCGGTGCCGTGCATGCGCGTGAACCAGCGCTTGTCCTGTCCTTTGCCCAGGGCGGGGTCGGCCCAATGCACGCGCACGTTCTCGTGAATACCGCCCGCCACGTATTGCACGCCCGGCATCCGCCGGATCGCCTCCGCATCGTCGAACGACATCGTCGCCGCGGAGCCGAGGCCGGCCTCGAGGTCGCCAAGCCGCTGGCGGGCCGTCGGGTGGTCGTGCTTCTCCATCGGATCGTCTTCGGGATGAAACGCGATCGGCAGGACGTCGTCACGGCGCCGATCGAGGGGATGGCGCAGCGACTCCCGCGCATCGCCCTGGTGGGCGATCGCTTCATCGCTGTCTTCGACCTTCGGGCGCCAGTTCCCGGCGCGAATCGTGATCTGATTCAGGCCCGCGGCGCGGACCTGCTGCTCGATCGAGCGCTGCGCGCCGGCGCCAACCGCCATCATCGCCAGCACCGTGGCCACGCCCACGGCGATGCCGAGCATGGTGAGACCGGTCTGCAGCCGGTTGCGGCCGAGAGCCCTGATCGCCGTGTTCACGACTGGGTGGCGTAGAAACGTCTTCATCTGCTTCACCACACGACCAGGGCCACCGAGGACACAGAGGACACAGAGGGCGAGCGCCGAGTTCCGCGCCGGCCTTCGGCCGGTCGGGACGATTGGAAGTCGAGATCAAACGAGACAGGATCCAGAACAGTGTCTCGCTTGATCCCGACTTCCAATCGTCCCGCCATCGCCGGGCGGAGCCCGGCGACGCGGAACTCGGCGCTGCACCGGTGTATCTGCGTAATCTGCGTAATCTGCGGCTGCCTTTTGGACACGGTCATCGGCTTGCCCCGAGCGCAGTCGAAGGGTGTACCACCATCTGGCGGCCTGCGTTAGCAACGTCTGACACAATCAGCCCATCGCGGAAATCCACGGTGCGCGTACCGTAGGCCGCGATGTCGCGTTCGTGCGTGATCACCACAATGGTGATACCGCGATCGTTGCGCAGACGCGCAAAGATTTCCATGACCTCGTGACTGGTCGAGGTGTCGAGATTGCCGGTCGGCTCATCGGCCAGCAGCAACGACGGCTGCGTGACCAGCGCGCGCGCAATGGCCACGCGCTGCTGCTGCCCGCCCGAGAGCTGGCTGGGATGGTGCTCGGCGCGATCGGTCAGG
>JANOZI010000264.1:0-1620 GCA_031429375.1 Acidobacteriota bacterium
ATCGCGGCGAGCCGCTGCGGAATGGTCTTGAGATCGCGCTCCAGCGCCTGCTCGGGATAGGCGGCGTTGCGCCCGCCGAGGAAATCCGTCCAGCCTGAGGACCCGATGCGCGCCAGGTCCTGGGGTTGCTGGGACCAGTACCAGACTTCCAGCGCGCCCACATCCCATGGATTCTCGCGCCAGCCGTACCAGCCCTCCGCGCCATGCATCGTCGGGTAGCGCCGGCCCCCGTCGATCGTTTTCGCGTGCGAGTTCACGGCCTCGATCATGGTGCGCCACGCGTCGGCGTACTTCTGGTCGCCGGTGACGAGCAGCGCATTCTGGAAACCCACGACCGCCCACTGAATCCGGTTGCGGTCTTCGCGCCGGCCGGTCACCGGATTGATCGGGCTGAACCCCCACCCGTACGCGCTGCCCCACCACTTGCCGTCGGATCCGCCGATCGTGCCGTCGAGGCTGATGTGGCTGGGAATGACGCCGCCGTTCCGCTTCATGCGATCCAACCAGGCGTCCATGTACTCGACCAGCCACGTCTTGTACTTGGCCTCGCCCGACAGCAGATACGCATTGGTCGCCAGGGTCGTGGCGGCCAGGTTGAGGAAGTGATCGCCGACGACGTCGGTGTATTCCTGGTAGTGCGCGAGAAACTGCTCGAACGTCGATTCGCCGTGCTCGGCATCGAAGGCCTTGACGTCGAAGGGATCACCGACCCAGTCGAGCGCGGTGGCCTGTCGCAGCATCGGCCCGCGGCTGCCATTCTGCATGCTGCGAATGATGCGATGCGCGCGATCGTAATTGGGCGCGTCCGGATCCTCGCCCATGTAAAATCCCGCGAACCGCCGCGCGCGCCCCTGGTACTTCGCATCGGCCGGAATCGACAGCCCCATCCGGTTGAAGAGCTGCAGTCCCTCGCCGTGGTGCATCCAGTCGGACTGGACGATGAACTCCTTGTGGTACATGCCCTGCCGGGCGATGGGCACGTCGGTGGTGCGGGCCTCGGAGTATTGCCTGATCAGACCTTCGTGAGCCTTCGAGTACATCTGGAGAATGGCATCGCCGGCGCCGAGCGCGTGCAGCTCGGGCCAGCGGTTAAAGTTCTCGAACGCATCGTCCGGCCCGTCGTTGGCGCCCCAGCGCACAAAGCACTGCAGGTAGCCGCGGTCGTCGAAGTACTTCTTGAAGAACTCCTGGCAGGCCGGCACGTTGTCGGCGAGGAGCTGCCGTTCGAGCAGCGCCCACCGCGGCGGCGCCATGGGCGTGTCAATGCGGAGCGACGCGCCCGCCTGAGTGGCGGACGCCGTCCCGGACGCGAAGACACTTCCCAGCATCGGCGCCGGCAGGCTCTTCAAGAAGCGGCGTCGGGTCCACATAAAAATAAGGTGCGTACGGTGCGTACAGTTCCTAGGGTGCGTAACGTGCCCTGGGTGCCGACGGTTCGGCGCACCTTCGCACCATTCGCACGCTTGGCACTAGTGCACCGTACGCACCCTAGGAACTGTACGCACTGTACGCACCTAGAAGATCAGTTTCAAGGCCACTTGAATATCCCGAGGTAAATTGGCCTGGCTCGTGACTTTGCCAAACTCCGCGCTCAGCGGATCGGTGTTGGGGTTGTTGAAC
>JANOZI010000265.1:0-3076 GCA_031429375.1 Acidobacteriota bacterium
GGAGCACGAGGGCCCGCACTTCTACCGCGGCAATCCCGCCCTCTGGACGGGCGAAGCCATCTTCGCGATCGTCTCGCTCGTGACGCGCGACTTCGCGCCCCTCGCCGATCGCCTGGCCGCCGCGACCGCGCGGATGGCGGAGGTGCCGCGGTTCCTCGCCGATGCGCGTCACACGATCGTGGCAGCGCCGGAGGCCTGGAAGGCAAAGGCGGGGCGCGAGTGCGAGGCCGCGGAGATTCTTTTTGGCTGGAGCCTGCCGGCGTGGTTTGCGTCCTGTGGTGCGGCCGCGGCGACGGCCACGGCGGCAACAGCCGCAGCAACGATTGCGCGCGACGGGTTCCGATCGTTTGCGCAGTGGACCGACCAGTCGCTGCCGGCCGCGAACCACCTCACGTCCGCCGGCGAGCCATTGCTGGATCTGTTGCTGCGCCGTGGACACTACTGCGACACGCCGGTCGGCCCACTCGGCGAGGAGGCGCTCGAGGCGCTCGCCGAGGCGCGGGCCTCTCTCGACGCACAGGCGAAGCCGTTTGGCGGATGGGAAGACGCGCAACGGCAGTTGGCGGCGTTACACCCCACGCGCGAGCATTACTTCGATCGTTTTGCCGAGGTGTGGACCGCCGCTCGCGCGGCCGCGCTGGCGCGCGACCTGGTGAGCTGGCCGGACGCGCCGATTCGCTACGGGCCGACTCCCGAACACACCAGGGACGCGACACCGCTCCTCTACTACCTCTCTTACCGATCGCCCGCGGCCTTCGACCGCCTCCCGATCCACGACTACGTCGTCACACCGCCCGAGGTGGCGATCGCGAGTGACAGCACGATCGCGCTCAACCACGTGATCCATCACGGCGGCATCGGGCATCACGTCCAGAACTGGCATGCGTATCGCAGCACGTCGCGAATTGGGCAGGTGGCGGCGATCGACGCGGCCAGCCGCATCGCGATGTTCTCCGGTGGATCGCTGGCCGAAGGCTGGGCGTGCTATGTCTGCGACCTGATGGAAGAGATCGGGTTTCTCTCGCCGCTCGAACAGGTGTCGCAGCAGCACACCCGCGTCCGCCTGCTGGCCAGGGCCGTCGTCGATTTGTCGCTCCATTCGGGAACGATGGACCTGGGCGCAGCCGAGACGTTGTACCGCGAGCAGGGGCTGATGCCCGCCGCGGCGGCGGCCGGCGAGGCGGTGAAGACGTCGATGTTTCCAGGAGCCGCGGTGATGTACTGGCTCGGCACGCGCGGCATTCACGATCTGCGGCGCGCGTGTGCTGCGCGCGAGGGAGCGGCGTTCTCGCTGCGGAGCTTCCACGATCGCCTGCTCAGTTTTGGCGCCATTCCGGTTGGATTGATCCACCGCCTGATGACCGGGCACGAGTCATGAGACGGTCCATTGCCATCGCCGTGATCCTCCTCGTCGCGGGCGCCTCGTGTTCGCGCCGGGCGGCGGGGCCGCCGCCTTCGAACGATCTTCTGATCGTCGGCTACGATCGCGAACCCGACACGCTGAACCGGTTCAGCACGCATATTCTGGAAGACATCCAGACCAATGTGATCGAGGGCCTGACCATCACCGACGAGCGGATGAACATCATTCCGCTGCTCGCAACGGAAGTGCCGACGCTCGACAACGGCGGCGTGCACATGAGGCCGGACGGCGGCATGGACGTGACGTGGAAGATCCGGCCCGGCGTGACGTGGCACGACGGCACGGCCTTCACGTCGGCGGACGTGAAGTTCACCGTCGATGCGATCAACGACCCGTCCTACAACCCCGAAAGCACCGACGGCTTCGACCGCATTTCATCCGTCGACACCCCCGACCCGCTCACGGCCGTGGTTCACTACAAGGAGGTCTACGCGCCGTACGCGCTGCAGTTCGTGCGTGGCACGCTGCCAAAGCACGTGCTGCAGGGCCGCGACATCGACACTGCGGCCGACTACAACCGTTCGCCGCTCGGCACCGGTCCGTATCGCGTCGCCGAATGGAAGAGCGGCGAGTACATCCGGCTCGAGCGCGTGGCCAACTACTGGCGGGGGCCGCAGTTCCCCAGGATCCGGCAGTTGTTGTTTCGCTTCATCGCCAACACCAATACGCGCATCAATCAGCTGAAGAGCGGCGAAGTGCACCTGGTGGCGATGTTTCCGTGGGACAAGCATCGCGAGGTCGAGGGCGTGGCCGGGGTCCGCGTGCATCGCACGCCGGGGAATGCCTACGAGCACGTCACGCTCAACCAGCAGGCGGTGCCGGCCTTCCGCGAAGTGGCGGTGCGGCGCGCGCTGATGCATGCGATCGATCGCGAGCTGATCGTCAAGACGATTCTCGACGGTTTGGCGCCAGTGACGAACGGTCCGATTCAGCCGGTGTCGTGGGCGTTCACGGACAACACCACGAAGTACGCGTTCGATCCCGCGCGCGCGAAGGCGCTGCTCGCCGAGGCCGGGTGGGGCGGCGGCAAGCTGTCGTTCACGCTGATCACGCAGGCCGGGTTCGCGGTGCGCGAAACCGTGGCGCAAGTGCTGCAGCGCCAGTTTCGCGACGTCGGCGTAGACATGACAATCGAGCTGCACGACGGCACGACGATCAGCTCGGTGTGGTTCGAGGGCAAGTTCCACGCGATGCTGCACTGGTGGCAAATGCCGGCCGACCCCGAGCTGACGCTGTTCTTCGCGGCCGATCGCACGCCGCCGCGGGGACGCAACATCAACTACTTCAAGGATCAACCGCTGACCGACCTGGTTTACGCCGCCGATCGCACCGTTGACCGCGCAGAACGCACGCGCTTGCTCGGCCTCGCGCAGCAACGCATCGCCGATCAACTGCCGGAGCTGCCGCTCTACGGCATCACCAAGCTGGATGCGATTCCCGCGGGGTTGAGCGGCTTCAAGGGCAACCCCACCAACGCCGGCGTCTTCTGGAACGTGCACGAATGGGAGATGTGGTAGTCCGCCGCATTGCCGGCGCGATTCCACTTCTGCTGATCATCTCGGTGGGAGTCTTCGGGTTGATCCACGTGATCCCCGGCGGTCCGCTCGCCGTCTACCTGTCGAGCCCCGGCGTGCGGCCGGAGGACCTCGAGCG
>JANOZI010000266.1:0-4912 GCA_031429375.1 Acidobacteriota bacterium
TTGTCATCCATCGTGAAGCCGTGCGTCAGCACCTGGTCGAACGGCGCGCGGCCACGCGTGCCGATGCCGACGAGCAGCGAGCTGTGAAACCAGCCGCGGTGCTGATCGCTGCCCTCGAGGTAGATGTCGGCCGGCCAGTGGTGGTCGTCGCGGAACGGCAGCACCGCCTCGTGGCTCGAGCCCGAATCGAACCAGACGTCGAGGATGTTGTTCTCGCGCTCGAATTCGGTGCCGCCGCACTGGGCGCACGTCATCCCTTCGGGAACGAACTCTTCGACGGGCCGCTCGTACCAGGCATCGGCGCCATGGACGTCGAAGACCGCGGCGGCCTTGTCGACCAGCGCCTTGTTGAGCACGGGCTGGCCGCACTTGACGCAGTCCATCGCCGGGATCGGCACGCCCCACGAGCGCTGGCGCGAGATGCACCAGTCGGGGCGGTTGGCGATCATCCCCTCGATGCGGGCCGGGCCCCACGACGGGATCCAGCGCGTGTCGTTGATCGCCTTCAGCGCTTTTTCGCGCAGGTGATCCTTGTCCATCGAGATGAACCACTGCGCGGTGGCGAGAAAGATCACCGGGTTGTGGCAGCGCCAGCAGTGCGGGTACGAGTGGTCGTAGTCTTCGCGGTGCCACAAACGGCCGCGCTCCTTGAGCGCCGCCTCGATCTTCGGATTGGCGTCATACACCTTCAGCCCCGCGAAAAGCTCCACCGACTCGTTGAAGTGGCCGCCGGGGTCGAGCGGCGCATAGATCTCCAGGCCGTACTTCACGCCGGTGTGATAGTCGTCGGCGCCGTGTCCGGGCGCCGTATGAACCGCGCCGGTGCCTGCCTCGAGCGTCACGTAATCGCCAAGCACCGCGAGCGAATCGCGCGCATACAGCGGGTGACGGAACACGAGACGCTCCATCGCCTTGCCGTCGAAGCTGGCCAGCAGCGTGTCGAACGAGCGGCCGGTCTTCTTGGCAACGCTCTCGGCAAGCTCCCTGGCCACGATCACCGCATGGCCGTCAACATCGTAGGCGCCGTACTGGAAGTCGGGATGAAACGCGATCGCCAGGTTCGACGGGATCGTCCACGGCGTCGTCGTCCAGATTAGGACCGAGGCCTTGCAGGCGGCCAGCTCCGGCACGCGCTTCGCCAGCTCCGGCAGGCTGTCGTCGCTCAGCAGAAACTCGACGTAGATCGACGGCGAGGTGTGGGGCTCGTATTCAACCTCGGCTTCCGCCAGCGCAGTGCGGCAATGCGTGCACCAGTGCACCGGCTTCTTGCCCTTGTAGATCATGTCTTTCTCGACGAACTTGCCAAGCGCGCGGACGATCCTCGCCTGGTAGTCAAAGCTCATGGTCAGGTAGGGATCCGCCCACAAGCCAAGGATGCCGAGCCGTTTGAACTCGGTCCGCTGGATGTCGACGTACTTTTGCGCGTAGGCGCGACAGGCACGGCGAAACTCGGCTGTGGTCATCTGCCGCTTCTTCGGGCCGAGCTCGCGGTCGACCTTCAGCTCGATTGGCAGGCCATGGCAGTCCCATCCTGGGATGTAGGGCGCATCGAAGCCCAGCATGTTGTGGGACTTCACCACCAGGTCCTTGAGCGTCTTGTTGAGCACGTGGCCGATGTGGATCGCGCCATTGGCGTACGGCGGGCCGTCGTGCAGCAGGAACTTCTTGGCGCCCTTGCGCGCGGCGCGAATCTGCCCGTACAGGTCGATCTCGTCCCACCGGGCGACGGTTTCCGGTTCCATCGTCTGCAGGTTCGCCTTCATCGAGAACGACGTCCGCGGCAAGTTGCACGTGTCTTTCCAGTCGGCCATACGTATCTCTCTATTGTACGCTGAGGACCTGAGGGGCTTGCTTGCCCGCCGTCTTGTCCACCGTAGCCTTGGGCGAAGGTGGAAGCTTTAGCGAAGGCGGGGGCCCAGGGTTGGGTAGAGGAGCGCGGCGTGCCGATAGTGCGAGAGACGGTCTTAGACAATGGACTCAAGGTCCTGGTGCAGGAAGTCCATACCGCGCCCCTGGCGTCGGTGTGGTGCTGGTACCGGGTCGGCTCCAAGGACGAAGGTCCCGGCGTGACGGGCGTGTCGCACTGGGTCGAGCACATGAACTTCAAGGGGTCGCGGAACATTCCTCGCGACCAGGTGAAGGGCATCATCGAGAAGTTCGGCGGCAGCTGGAACGGCTACACCTGGATCGATCAAACCACGTATCTCGAGACCGCCTCGAAGGACGCCCTCGACCGGATGTTGTTCATCGAGGCCGAGCGGATGGACGCGTGCCTGTACGAGCCGGCGGACTGCGAGTCGGAGCGCACGGTGATCATCTCGGAGCTGCAGGGCGGCGAGAACGATCCGGAGCAGCTGCTCGACACGGAAGTCAACGCGGCCGCGTTCAAGGTCCATCCCTACCACCACCCGACCATCGGCTGGCTGTCGGATCTGCAGACCATGACGCGCGAGGATCTGTACGGGCATTACCGGCGTTACTACGTGCCGTCGAACGCGACGCTCGTGATCGTTGGCGATGTCGATACCGACGATGCGCTGCGACAAGTCGAGTCGCACTTTGGCGGCTTTGCGACCGGCTCGAGACCCGGGCGCGTGCGGCAGGTCGAGCCCGATCAGAATGCCGAACGGCGGGTCGTGCTTCGCAGGGAAGGCACGACCGCGTACTGGAAAGCGGCGTTTCACGCGCCGGCGTTCGCCGACGAGGCGTTTTTTCCGCTGCTGGTCGCCGACGCCGTGTTGAACGGCGCCCCCGGCCTCAATATCTGGTCGCAAGGCGGGGTGTCGCGGCCGCAGCGCAGTTCACGGCTCTATCGCGCGCTGGTCGATGGCGGCCTGGCCTCGACGGTCAGCGGCGCGCTGCTGCCGACCGAGCATCCGTATCTCTATTCGATCAGTGCCAGCGTCGCCGAAGGCCAGACCCTGACGGCGGTCGAAGACGCCATCCTGTCTGAAGTTGAGCGGCTTCGCCGCGACGGCATCACGCCGGCCGAGCTCGCCAAGGTCAACGCGCAACTGCGGGCGCGCTTCGTGTACGACGCCGACAGCGTGACCGACATTGCTCATCAACTCGGGTATTTCGAGACGATCGCCTCGTGGCGCGCCTACGCGACGCTGCGCGAGCGCCTCGACGCCGTCACGCCCGAGCTCGTGCACGCCGCAGCGACGCGATACCTCATCGACGAAAACCGGACGATCGGGTGGTTTGAGCCAAAGCGATCCTCGGGGCTCGAGGGCGGGAGGCCTTGAGGATTTGACCGAATTGATAGGTCTACAACCAAACCGGCACGTGCTTCGCAACGGCGTGACGGTGCTCGTGAAAGCGAATCACACCACGCCGTCGGTGAGCATCCTGGCGGGCGTCAGGACGGGCGCCTATTCTGATCCGCCAGACAAAGAGGGCACCACCGCGCTGTGCGCGCGCGTGCTGGATCGCGGCACGGTGTCGAGAACCGCGGAGGTCATCGCCGACGATCTCGACGGCCGTGGCGCATCGCTGACGGTCGCGACCGGGCGGCACCAGATGTCCGCGAGCGCGACCTGCCTGTCGGACGATTTTCCGGCCGTGCTCGCGCTGGTGGCCGACGTCGTGCGCCACCCCGCGTTTCCCGACGCCGAGGTCACCACCAGGCGAGCGGATCTGATCTCGTCGATTCGGAAGGAAGAAGACAACCCTGCCCAGATGGCCGTCGACGCGTTCGGGCGCGCGCTCTATGGCAGCCATCCCTATTCGCGCAAGGTTCGCGGCACGGTGGAGACGGTCGAGGGGCTCAAGCGGCAGGACCTGGTTCGCTGCTACCAGAGGGGGTTCGTGCCGTCGGGCTTGACCGTCGTCGTGGTTGGCGACGTCGATGAAGAGCTCGCCGTGCAGACGATTTCGCGATCGTTCGCCGACTGGAGCGGCGGCGAGCTTGGGCCGGTCACCGTGCCCGACGCGGAGCGTCCGTCGGCGCGCAGCCTCGTGGCCGTGCCGATGATGAACAAATCGCAGGCCGATGTCGCGTACGGGTTCGTCGGCATTCGCCGGCACGATCTGGATTACACGGCGAGCGCCGTCATGAACAACGCGCTCGGCCAGTACGCCATCGGCGGCCGCCTCGGCGACAGCATCCGCGAGCGGCAGGGAATGGCGTATTACGTTTTCAGCTCCCTCGACGCCGGCTTCGGCGAGGGGCCGCTGACGATTCGCGCCGGCGTGTCCGCGGAGAACGTCGAGCGCACCATTGCCTCGATCGACACGGAGCTGACCGCCGTTCTCACCGACGGCTTCACTCAGCAGGAGATCGACGAGTCGAAGGGTTATCTGGTCGGCTCCCTCCCGCGGCAGCTCGAGACCAACGGCGCGATTGCGGCGTTCCTGCTGACGGCGGAGATCTTCGGTCTCGGCCTTGATTACGACGTCCGCTTGCCGGGGTTGATCCAGGCCATCACGCTGGACGACGCGAACACCGCTGCGCGCCGGCTGCTCGACCCGGCGCGCGCGACGATCGCTGTCGCCGGCCCCTGGTCGCCCGACTCGAAGGACCTGTAGACCCGACGAACCTGTGGAACCTGTCCGCGCCGTTTTCTTCGACGTCGATTTCACCCTGATCTTTCCCGGGCCGACGTTTCACGGCGAGGGCTACCGGCGCTTCTGCGTGCCGTACGGCATCGACGTCGATCCGGCGCTGTTCGAGGCCTCCGCGGCCGCTTCGTCGTTCATCCTCGACGAGGTCCAGGAGCAGATCTATAGCCACGACCTGTTCGTCCACTACACCGCGTCGATCATCGAGCACATGGGCGGGCGCGGCCCGCGCGTGGTCGAGGCCGCCCGCGAGATTTACGAGCAGTGGGCGTCGAACCATCATTTCGAGATGTACGACGATGCCGCGCCGGTGTTGAGGGCGCTGCAGGAGCGCGGGCTGAAGGTCGGC
>JANOZI010000267.1:0-9777 GCA_031429375.1 Acidobacteriota bacterium
ATCGCAGTACCGAGGCTGGTGGTGCGATACACGTTGGCCGCACCGACGTTGCCGCTGCCGGCACGGCGCAGGTCCACGCCGCGCGTACTCTGAGCGACGAGAAAGCCGATCGGGACGGAACCGATCGCATAGCCGAGCATGGTGGCAGGTAGAACTTCCACGGTTTAGTTATTCGAAATTGGTTATTCGAAATTGGTTATTGGTTATTCGAAGTCTGAAGCGCCGCGCTGATCACTTCAGTATAGTGCGGGCCTCGGCCCTCGACTTCGCTCGGGCCGACCCTGAGCTTGCCGTCCCTCGACCATGCTCGGGACGGCCCTGAGGCTCTCGAAGGGCCGAAGGGTCGCTGCGACAATTCGCTGCGGTAAAGCGTCACACGCTCTGCGCGCGAGATGACGCCGCGCACCTCGACCGCCTTGAGGACCTTTGGCCAGTCCACACCCTCCCCCGTCATCTTGATCCGGCCAATCGTCAAGTGCGGGAGAAACGGCCGGGCCCCGAGGTCGACGGTGCCGAGCCGCTGCGCGATCTCGGCCTCGACCGCGCCAAGCTGTGCCGCGCCGCGGACCACGCCCATCCAGAGTGCGCGCGGCTGCCGCGGCGACGGAAACGCGCCGAGCCCGCGCCACTCGACGTCGAACGGCGGCATCGCAATCGCGGGAGTCAACGCGTCGCGCACGCGCGCCGCCTCGACGTCGTCGGTCTCGCCCAAAAACCGGAGCGTGACATGAAGCGCCGCTGGCTTCACCCACGTGACTTTGGGAGGGGTCTTGACCGCCTCGAGCTTCGCGCCGAGTTGCGCCACGACGCGCGTGACTTCGGCGCGAACCGCATCGCCGACATCAATCGCGATGAAGAGCTTGCCGCCTTCGCCCGCGCGAGTCATGCGCGAGCCCCCGCGGGCGTCTCGCCGAAGCCCGATAGCCTGGCGGACATTACACGTCCAGTAACAAACGCCGGAGCATGTCGATCGCGGTGTTCGCCGACAGCGCTTTGACCATCTCGCGCCCGCCCGGAAAGCGAAACGTCCGCACGCGCGTCTCACGGCCCGCCACCGCAATGCAGACGGTGCCGATCGGCTTCTGCTCGCTGCCGCCGCCAGGCCCGGCGATGCCGGTCACGGCCACGCCGACGTCGGCGCGCGCGCGATCGCGAATGCCCGTGGCCATCGCGACGGCGACCGGCTCGCTGACGGCGCCATGCTGCGCGATCACCGCTTCGTCGACGCCAAGCAGCTCGATCTTCGAGCGGTTGCTGTAGGCGACGACGCTGCGTTCGACATAGTCGGAGCTGCCCGGGATGTCGGTGAGTCGCGAGGTCACGAGGCCGCCGGTGCACGACTCGGCGAGCGCCACGTGCCAGCCGCGGCCGCGCAGCAGGTCGCCGACCACCGCCTCGAGCTCCCGGCCGTCGAGGCTCACGATGTCGGGGCCCATCACCTGCGTGATCTGAGTGACCGCCGCGTCCAGCGCCGCTCCGGCCAGGCCCGGGTCGCTCGCCTTCGTCAGCAGATGCAGCTCCACCTGGCCCAACCCGGCCAGGATCGTCGTTTCGATCGGGGGCGATTGATTGAGCCAGCCGGAATAGATCGGCTGCACCATCTCCTCGACCGCGGATTCGCCGCGGCCCGACACACGGATCAAGCGGCGGTGCAACCGCACGTCGCCGGCACGCGGCGCCAGGCGGGTCCGCACTTCGCCGGCCATCATCGGCTTCATCTCGCGCGGCGGTCCCGGCAGCAACGCGATCGCAGCCCCGCGGTGTTCGAGCCACAAGCCCGGTGCCGTACCGTTCGGATTGGCCAGCACGGCGGCGCCGCGAGGCACCAGAGCCTGGCGGCGGTTCACGGCCGGCATTTTCCATCCGCGCGCCGCGAAGCGCCGTTGGATTGCAGCCACGATCGCCTCGTCTTCATCCATGGTGAGGCCGAGGTGCGCGGCCACGACGTCCCGCGTGAGATCGTCGTCGGTCGGGCCAAGACCGCCGGTCAGGATCAACACCTTGTGCCGCGCCAGCGCGTGAGCGAGATGCGCGGCCAGGTCGGCGCGGTTGTCGCCGACGATCGCCTTGTACGCCACGGCGATACCCAGATCGTTCAAGACCTGCGTGATGAAGAGCGAGTTGGTATCGGTCTTGTGCGGGGTCAGCAGCTCGCTGCCGACCGCGATGATGGCGGCGTCTATCACACCATCAGCCACGACGGCACCAGCAGACCGAGCAAGCGCAACGACAGGTGCGCGTAGATCCCGGCGACCGCGTCATCCATCATCACGCCGGGACCACCCTTGAGATGTTCCATGCGCGCGGCCGGGTACGGCTTGATCACGTCAAAGACGCGAAACAACAGGAACCCGACGAACACACCAAACGTCGATAGCGGCAGAAGGGCCAGCGTCATCAACATCCCGAGCACTTCGTCGATCACGATGGCGCCCGGATCTTTTCGGCCGAGCACTTCTTCGGTCTTGTTCGCCGCCCAGATTCCCAACACCAGGACCACGACGATCGTGGCGAGCTCGAATGCGGGCATCCCGACCCGGCGCACGAGCGCAAACAACACCAGCGCCGCAAGCGAGCCCGCGGTCCCGGGAGCGATGGGAAAATATCCGACGTAGCCGAACGTCGCGAGGATGAGGGCCAGCTGGTTCATTCGCGAACCACGCGCGTGCCGGCAAGCCGATCGTGCAGGGCCCGGTGATCGCTGGTCAGCAGCGCGGGCAGGTATGACAACCCAAGCGTGATCGGCATGAGCATCCAGCCGGCCGCGCGCAACACCCCGCCGGCGGCGTCGACCGCACGCCCGTCGTCGCCAATCACGCGCAGCTTCAGGAGCATCTTGCCGATGGTCTGCCCACCCGCCACCGTGAATGCCGCGACGTAGCCGAATGCCAGCAGCGCCAGGAAGCCAAGGAACGGAATCAACGGCAGTAACAGAAGATCCTCGATCGTCGCCTGCAACCCCGAGATCCGCAGCGTGAGGATGACCACGACGGCGTCGATCGCCACGAGCAGCGCGAGATCGATCAGGCCGGCGCCGATGCGCATGACCAGCGGCGGCGACGCCACGAGCGAGACCGCTGGCCGCTCTACCGTTGGTGCTGGTGCGGGGGCCGCCTCACCCTCGAACGCGAGCGCCGATTCGGCCCGCACAGGACGCGTGGTGCGCGGACGGTTCTTTGGGATTTCGGGTGTGGTCCGCCGTACCGCGAGGGGTGGGCGCGCGGCACGCGGCGCAGCCGGCAGCGGCGCGTCGTCGAACGGCAGGGCGGAAGAATCCGCGGCTGTGTCAAGTGCAGTCGACGCAGGTGATGGCGGCTCGGCTTCCGCGCCGAACAAGCGATCGAGGTCAAGCGCGGCGGCGTTCACACCATCGGCCTGGCGTGTTCTGCCGGGCAGATCGAAATCGGCGGCCGGATCCGGCATGCCATCGCCGGTCTGCAACGCGAGATCCGGTTCGAGGGCGAGCGGCGTGAGTGAAAAATCGTACTGACAGTTCCGGCAGCGGTCGGTGGTCTCAAAGCCCAAATAGCCGCACTTCGGACACTTCATTCGGGAGGTGGCCCGGGCGGGTTGGCCAGCAGCGCCGGAGACGCCCCCTGGGCGCTCGCCACCGCCAGAAGTTCACGCTGAATGTCGCCGCGCAGCCGGTCGGCCTCTGGCCGCAGCGAATCACCGACGGGCACTCGATCGACGGCCCGCAGCGCATCGCGCAGCTTGCCGCGCGCAAACAAGGCCCGTCCTTCGCGCAAATAGGTTTCGGCAGGCAGCGGCACCGGCAGCGGCGGAGGCGTCACGGTGGCGGCGATCGGCCGCCCGGCCACCGGCGCCGCGGGCCAAAAGCCGGCCAGGTTCAAGGGCGTGTCGTAATAGAGCGCGGCCGCGCCGACGAGCGTGACAACCGACACCAGGCCGAACCACGTGCCGGCGCCGATCCGCCGATCCGCGCCTGGGGTTTCCGACGCACGCTTTCTCGGCAGCGAGCGACGTCTCGCGGCCGGCAAGGGATCCGCCGAGCGCGTCTGCCGGACGTCGAGGCGGTCGATGCGTCCCAGGACGCCGAGCGCCAGGTCATGAGAAGCGCCTTGATCGAGCGCATCGCTCAACAACGCGCGGGCGCGCGTCACCTCGCCGCGATCGAACGCCTCGAGACCCTGGTGCACGAGCGCTTCCGACACCCGGTGCTGTTCAGCTTGCGCGCTGCGCGCGCGATCGATGTAGGCACGGGCCCGGTCGTGGTTCCGATCGAGGAACAACACCCGCGTCCACAGGTTGATCGCCGCTTCGAACTCGCCCGCGAAATAATGATCGAGCCCCGTCACGAGAAGCTGCTCGATTCTCGCGTCGTCTTCGGCGCCTGACTGCGCGTCGCGGCGCGGACCTGAAGGAAGCGGCTCGGTCATGCTAAGTGCAGGCGAATTATAGCACTTAACGGGCGCTCACGACTGTTGGTAGGGCACCCCTTCCAGGGGTGCCGTTGCCAAGCTGTTGTAGAAGCAGAGACACATGGCCGTGATCGAATGTGTACCCAACGTCAGCGAGGGACGCCGTCCCGAGGTCATCGCTGCGCTTGCCGATGCGTTACGCGGGGTGCCTGGCCTCCGCGTGCTGGGCGTTCAGTCCGACGCCTCGCATAACCGCTCGGTCTTCACGCTCGCCGGCGATGCCGCCGCGCTGGCTGCCGGCGTGCCGAAGCTCTTCGAGGGCGCGCTTGCCGCAATCGACCTGCGCTCGCACCGCGGCGAACATCCGCGGATGGGCGCCGTCGACGTGGTGCCGTTCATTCCGATCGAAGGCGTGACGATGGCGGAGTGCGTGACGCTGGCGAAGACGGTGGCCGCAGACGTGGCCACGCGCTTCTCGGTGCCGATGTTTCTGTACGAAGAGGCGTCGTCCAACCCCGGCAGAAAGAATCTCGAAGACATCCGGCGCGGCGAATTCGAGGGGCTCGCCGCGAAAATGGCGCAACCCGCATGGGCGCCAGACTACGGTCCTCTGTCGCCGCATCCATCGGCGGGAGCGACGGCGATTGGGGCCCGGATGCCGCTGATTGCCTACAACATCAACCTCGCGACCAATCGGCTCGACGTCGCAAAGAAGATCGCGTCGGCTATTCGCATGAGCAGCGGCGGCCTGCGCTACGTGAAGGCCATGGGCATTGCGCTCGAAGACCGCGGTATCGTCCAGGTGTCGATCAACCTGACCAACTACGAGAAGACACCGATGTTCCGCGTGTTCGACCTGGTGAGGCGCGAAGCGGCCCGCTACGGAGTGCAGGTACTCGAAAGCGAGATCGTCGGCTTCGTACCGTCAGCCGCGCTCACGCAAACGGCTGAGTACTTCTTGCGGTTAGAGGGATTCGCCCCCGGACAAGTCCTCGAGACCGCACTTCGCTCGAATACCGACTGACCTTCGTGACCTTCGTGGCTGAAGTCAGTTTCCTCGCGGGGTAATCCCGAACGCACGCAGCTTCTTGTACAGGTTCGATCGCTCCACGCCCAGGACTTCCGCGGTGCGCGACATGTTGCCGCCTTGCGCCGCCAGCGTCTGCAGAATGTAGTCCTTCTCGAACTCGTCGCGCGCTTCCGACAGGGGACGCAGCGGCCCCGGCCCTGGCGCCGGTTGCGGCACGCCTTCGGCGCCGTCGCGCCCGAGGAAGCCGAGGTCCTGCGCGGTGATCGTGTCGTCGGCCACCATGATAATCAGCCGCTCGATCACGTTGCGCAGCTCGCGCACATTGCCCGGCCACGCGTACTGCTGCAGCCGCGCCGCCGCTTCGGGCGCCAGCCGCTTCGGGCGGCGGCCGTACTCGGCCGCGAGCAACGCCATGAAATGCCCGGCGAGCAGCGGGATGTCCTGCTGCCGATCGCGCAGCGGCGGCACGAAGATTGGGATCACGTTCAACCGGAAGTACAAGTCCTCCCGGAAGTGGCCGAGGCGGATCTCGGTCAGCAGGTCCTTGTTGGTCGCGGCCAGCACGCGGACGTCGACCTTGATCCGCTGCGTCCCGCCCACGCGCTCCATCACCTGCTCTTGAAGGACCCGCAAGACCTTGGCCTGCGTCTTGAGGCTCATGTCGGCGATCTCATCCAGGAAGATGGTACCGGTGTTGGCTTGCTCGAATCGTCCCGGCTTGTCGGCCACCGCGCCGGTGAAGGCGCCGCGGACGTGCCCGAACAGCTCGGATTCGATCAACTCTTCGGGAATGGCCGCGCAGTTGACCTCGATGAACGGCCCGCTCTTGCGGCGGCTGCTGCTGTGGATGATCCGCGCCACCAGCTCCTTGCCGGTGCCGTTGTCGCCGAGGATCAGCACGCGCCCGTTGGTCGGCGCCGCCGTGGCGACCTGCTGGCGTAAATGCGCCATGGCCGGGCTCTCCCCCACCATCGTCGCCGATTGGCGATCGACCTTCGCCCGCAGCACGCGGTTCTCGGCTTCGAGGTCACGCTGGCGCAGGGCGTTACGCACCACCAGCACCGTCTTTTCGAGCGACAGCGGCTTCTCGACGAAGTCAAAGGCGCCCATCTTGATCGCGCGGACCGCCGACTCGATGTTGCCGTGGCCCGAGATGATGACGACCTGCGAATCAATCTGCCGCTCCCGCAACCGCTGCAGCGTGGTCAGGCCGTCGAGCCCCGGCAGCCAGATGTCGAGGACGATTACGTCGTAGGCGGAGTTATTGGCGCGCTCGAGGCACTCTTCGCCCGTGCCGGCGGTATCGACGTCGAAGCCTTCATCGGAGAGGACGCCGCTGACCGAGGAGCGGACGCCGGGCTCATCGTCTACGACCAGAATGGACGCCATCAGGCAGGTAACTCGATGATAAACCGGGTGCCGGTCGGGACGTTGTCGGTGACGTCGATGCTGCCGCCATGCTCGGCCACGATCCGCCGCACGATGGCGAGGCCGAGCCCGCTGCCGCGCCCCTTGGTCGAGTAATACGGCAGGAACAACTTGTCGCGCTCGGCCATGGGAATACCGGGGCCGGTGTCGGCGACGACGACGCGTACGAGGCTGTTGGGGATGTCGCGGGCGGTCTCGATGACTAGCGTGCCTTCGCGGCCCATCGCTTCGATGGCGTTGTCCACGAGATTGATGATCACGCGCTTCATCTGCTCGGGGTCGACCCGCACCTGCGTGACGTCCGGGTCGAAATGCCGCTCGATCACGACGGCCGCGAACAGCCCGTTGTAAAGCATCAGCGTGTCCTGCAGCAATTCGTGCAGGTCGGTCGGCACCGCGCGCGGGGCCGGCATGCGGGCGAACTGCGAGAACTCGTCGACCAACCCTTTGAGCGACTCGACCTCGCCGATGATCGTCGAGGTGCACTCCTGCACCAGGTCCTGGAGCGGCGGCCCGATGTCGCTCAGCTTGCGCCGCATGCGTTCGGCCGACAACTGGATGGGGGTGAGCGGGTTCTTGATCTCGTGCGCCAGCCGCCGGGCCACCTCGCGCCACGCGGCAACTTTCTGCGCCCGGATCAACGGCGTCACGTCGTCGACCACGAGGACGGTGCCGTCGAAGCTGCCGTCGGCCCCCGCAATTCGCGTCGCCGCGGCGGCGACATGGCGCTCGCGGCCGTCCTTGACGAGCGCGACCTCTTGCGCGAACGAGTCCATCTTGGCGCGCGCCGCCTGATCGAGCACCTCGTTGAGAGCGGCGAGGTCGGCCCGCGCGAAGACATCGACCGCGGCGCTGCCGACGACCGACGGCTCGAGCTCGAGCAGGCGGAGCGCCGAGGGGTTGATGGTGCCGATGCGCCCGGATCGATCGATCGACACCACGCCGGTGGCAATGCGCTCGAGGATCGCTTCGATGTAGCGCCGCCGGCCCTCGCCCTCCACGTGCTTGCGCTCGACGTCGGCGGTGGCCTTTTCGATTCGCCGCCGGCTCGAACCGACCTCGGCCGCCATCGCGTTGAAGGCCTCGACCATCGACCCGAATTCGTCGGTCGCTTCGTGCTCGATGCGATGGTCGTAATGGCCGGCGCCGATTTCGCGCGCCGCCTCCGACAGCATTTGCACCGGCCGCGTGATCCGCTTCGCGAGATACAGGCCCATCCACGTCGACCCGACGAGAATCAGCAGCGTCACCATGACGAAGAACGACACGTAGACGCCGGCCAGCGGCTGCTTCAACACGCGGAGCTGCGTGTAGTCTTCGTAGGCCTTGGTCATCCGCCTGGACTTGTCCGCAAGGTCGCCCGACAAGTACTGACTCGCCACGACCACGCCGGTCACCTGGCCGGCGCCGTTCTTGACCGACCGCGCCACGTGCACCAGATCGCCGCCGGCGGCAAGCGGCTCGATCATGCGCGGCTCGCCCTCATTGCCCGAGGCGGCGCGCGCGGCCAGCCGATCGGCGGATGCCCGTGCCCAGCCTTGAGGCACGGACGGCGATGCCACGTCGACCAGCGAGACCACTTGTGGAGGGCCCTCGGGTTGTCGAACCGCGCGATAGACCAGCACCATGCTGGTGCTTTCACCGGTGACCTCGGGCGCCACGACGTTCTGGATCGCCGTCACGTCGGCGGTGGAGAGGTCGACGCGTCCCAACTGCCGCGCCAGACGGGCGGCCTGATCGGCCACCAGCCGTTGCCGTTCCTGGTAATAGTCGCCCGCGATGCTGTTGGCTCCCGACAGGATCTCTTCCATGGGCGTGTTGAACCAGCGATCCACGGCGGTGAGCACGACGCGGCTGCCGACGATCAACACGAGCACCGCCGGAATGACGGTCATGCCGAGCAGCGCCAGCACCAGCTTGGCGCGGAAGCGCCCGAACGGCAGCCCGCGGCGCCCCTCGAACAGCGCCTTGATCACGTTGCGCGCCAGCACGAACACCAGCGCGACCAGCATCGTGATGTTCGTGGCGTAGAGCGCGAACAGCACGACTTCGGTGAGGAAGTCAGGCGAGAGCGAGGACGATCGGCCCGCCACCCAGATCATGGCGGCCAGCGCGCCGAGCAGCAGCGCGATGCCGGCGATGATGAGCGGCGGGTTGTCCCAGGGCCTCCGGCCGCGCGACGACGACGCCGGCCTGGCGGCCGGCCTCGACGTCGAGCTCAAGTGCTTGGCGGTGGCCACGCGCAATTACTCTTTATGCCCTCGCAGGGCCCGGGCTTCCTGCACGAAGTCGTCGACGTCGCGAAAATCGCGATAGACCGACGCAAAGCGCACGTACGCGACCTGGTCGAGCCGCTTCAGCTCCTGCATCACCAAAGCCCCCAGGTCCTTGCCGGTGATTTCGCGCTCCGGTTTTTCGATGAGGAGCTGCTCGGCCATGTCGGCGATCTCTTCGATGTCGGCGACCTTCACCGGCCGCTTCTCGCACGCCTTGAGCAGGCCGCCGATCAGCTTCTGCCGCTCGAAGCGCTCGCGGGTGCCGTCCTTCTTCACCACCATGTACGGAATCTCGTCGATCCGCTCGTAGCTGGTGAAGCGTTTTTTGCAGCGCTCGTTGAGGCACTGGCGGCGGCGCCGGATCGATTCGCCTTCGCGGCTCTCGCGCGAGTCGACCACCTTGTCGCCGAGCTCGCCGCAGAATGGACACTTCACCCGAGGTCTCCTCTCGCCATACCGCCCAGCTTCAACCCGTCCTGGATCGTGAACCACAAGCCCACGATCACGACGGGCCCGACCGAAATCAAATGCAGCACGATCGCCGCGCCGACCGCGGTATCGTTGTCGGCGCCGAAAAAGGACGTCGCGCCGAGCCGGAAGGCCTTGTGGAAACCGCCCACGCCGCCAGGCGTCGGCACCGCCACGCCCACGACCAGCGGCG
>JANOZI010000268.1:0-2234 GCA_031429375.1 Acidobacteriota bacterium
GCCCTTGTAAAACCGGATTCCGGTGATGAACCCATCGATGTCGCTCCGGAATTTCACACCGAGCTCCCACGAGTTGGTATCGGCCGCGCTGGCCGTGCCTGGAACGACTGACGGCCGCACAGGCTCGTGCAGGGGCAGATCGGCTGCACGATCGTCACAGTGATGCCGTTGCCGGCGAATCCCAGGTTGGCACTGTCATCGATCGCCCGCGTGCGGATGTTCGCCGAGCCGAGCGCGCCGGGCGTCCACACGAAGCTCCAATTCGATGTCCCTTGCGCCGCCTGCCAGGACGCGCCGCCGTCGACGGACACTTCAACGCCGGCGACCTGGCCGCCGCCGGTGTCGGTGGCCGTTCCTGAAATCGTCACCGACGATCCGTTCTCGATGTTGGCCCCGGCCAGCGGCGACGTGATCGACGAGGCCGGCGCCGCCGTGTCTTGAGACGCGGTGGCGGCGACCAGCAACGGGTAGTTGGGATCGTTACCGACCTGCAACGTCGCGGGTTGTGCACCCATGTCGGCGAAGAGATTGACCGTCGCCTGTTGCATCGCGGGATCGACGACATTGTTCGTGCCGTTGTCATGGACGGCATCGAGGCCCCACGACCACTGCACTGAACTGGCGCCGAAGACGATCGCGCCGCTGTTGGTCTTGTATAAGGTCAGGCTGTGGGTGGCCGTGCCCGGGGCGACCGTCGTGCCGAAGCCCTGGATCTTTTCCTGGTTAGGAACCGTGGTGGTCGACAGGCGCACGAGGCCGGCCGGCTGGAAGCCGTTCTCCACCGCCTCACCCCATTCGTAGCCGAGCGTCTCGTTACCCAGCGTCGTGGAGCCAGAGGTCAGGTTGGCCACGCGAGTGTTGCGCCAAATGCGTAGACCGGCCTTCGAAGCCGGCACGATGATGCCCGATTGCGTACAGCAGTTGACCGTCCAGATCGAGCCGATGAGCGCGTTCTCGGGGCGGCCGCCGTCGTGCGGACCGAAGCGCGTGTCGCGCCAGGTGCCGGTCCAAATCGGTCCGGTGACCGGATCAACGGCGGGATCGATCTTTGCGCCCGCCATCGTCTCTTTGTATGTGACCAACGTGCGATGCGACGATTCCCAGCGGTGCTTCCAGTAAATCTCGTTGCCGCTCATGAACGCCAGGCTGACGCCGGCGTTGCGCGCAGTCTCGACGTTGGCGCGCTGAGCACCTGACCAGTACTCGTCGTGGCCCACGGACAGAAACACTTTAGGTTTCTTGGTCGTCACCGTCAGACCGACACTGGGATCCGCGCCGAATCGGTCCGTGTCGACGCCGGACCAGTATTTCGTGTCGTAGCCGTTCGCCTCCAGAAAGCGGATCATCGGATATTCGGCGCTGAAGAGCCAGCTGCTGGGACTCGTGACGCGAGTGTCGAACGGCCGGTTGTAGCTGACCTTCGTGGCACGGGTGGGACACGGGCCCGAGTAGTAGACGCTGTCGGCGTTGCTCACGCCCACGCCTGGCGCGCAATACGTGCTGGCGCCGCCGTATCGGTTATACGCCTGCCATGTCGTGTCGGACGTCTGGAACAGCACATCTGCCTTACGCTCGTCGTCGCGGACGATGAAGACGATGTGACTTCCCTGGGTCAGATCGCCGCCATTGGCCTGGAGAGTGTGCGTGGCTTCTCGCACGATCTTGGCGACATAGACGCCCGATACCGCGTCGGCCGGCACGGCCCATTGCGCCGACACCGTCCAATTGCCGCAATCGACCAATCCTGTCGCTGTGTCGGACGTGCAGGGCAATTGGGTGACGCCGGCTTGGTTCTCGATGGTGGCGACCCGGCGCGCCCCCGCGCCGTTGTAGTACCCAATCCGATAGATATCAAGATGGAAGTTGCCCGCCGGATTCACGTCGACCTTGAATTGGACGGTCGTGTTGTGGTTGACGCTCATGTCGGTGGCGAACCCTTGAATCGCTGGATCGCCGATGCCGCTGATGTTCCAGTCGGTGTCGCCGGGCTTGGCGTTCTCGGCCGGAATGGGATTGCCCAGTGCAGCCAGGACTTCAGGTCGCCCTGACCCCCGGCCGGACACGAGAATCATCGCGGTGATGAATGCCAGCACAAGATGGGCGGGGCGGCGGACGGCGTAGCGTGAAATCATCGTCATGGTTTGCCATCAATCTTGAAGACACCGACCTGGTCGGGTCTGTCAGGCCACCGAGCGGACACACGTACGGCACGCGTCCACTAAGCGGTGGCGTCA
>JANOZI010000269.1:0-3820 GCA_031429375.1 Acidobacteriota bacterium
GCGCAGGCGCTCAAGGACTCCGGCGCCGAGCGCGTGCTGGCCTGCGCGATTCACGGCGTGCTGTCGGGCCCGGCGATCGAGCGGATCGAAAAGGCGCCGATCGACAAGCTGATTATCACCAACACGATTCCGCTGACCGCGGAGCGTGCGAAGTGCCAGAAGATCGTGGTGTTGTCGGTGGCGCGCCTGCTGGGCCAGGCCATCCGCAGCATTCATGAAGAAACATCGGTGTCGTCGTTGTTTGTTTGAACTCTGAACTCTGAACTCTGAACTCTTAACTCTGAACTCTGAACTAGTCGTTACTAATCGGCAAAGGGTGTAGGTTCGCCGAAGCCCGATGGAAGGCAGTGCAGTCATGGATGCAGTTCTCGAAGCGGTCAAGCGCACCACCAAGGGCAAAAACGAAGCGCGGCGTCTCCGCGCGGCCGGGCAGATTCCGGCGGTGGTCTACGGCGCGCAGAAAGCCGGCGACCAGCCGTCGCCCGAGCAGGTCTCGGTCGATCCGAAGCCGTTCTTGCGCATTCTCCACTCGAGCTCCGGCTTGAACACCTTGATCAGCCTCAAGGTCAAGGACGGCACCGATTCGACGGTGCTCGTTCGCCAGGTGCAGCTCGATCCGGTGACGCATCATCCGCTTCACGCCGACTTCTACCGCGTGAACATGGACCGCAAGATCAAGGTCACGGTGCCGGTCGTCCTGCGCGGCGACTCGCGTGGCGTCAAGCTCGACGGCGGCGTGCTCGACTTCGTGCACCGCGAGATCGAAGTCGAAGTGCTGCCGGCCGACATTCCGAACTCGATCGAAGTGGACGTCAGCGATCTCGGCATCGGCGACGCGATCCACGTCCGCGACGTTGCGGCCAACGCCGCGTGGACGCCGATCAGCGATCCCGACATGATGCTCGTGCACATCGTGACCATCAAGGTCGTCGAAGAAGTCGCGCCCGCCGCCGACGGCGCGGTCGCGGTGGCGGCGGCGCCCGCGGCAGGCGGAGCGGCGGAGCCCGAGGTCATCAAGAAGGGCAAGACCGACAAGGACGGCGACGCGAAAGCCGAGAAGAAGGACGACAAGAAGAAGTAATGAAGCTGGTGGTCGGGCTCGGCAATCCCGGACTCGAGTACCGCGACACGCGCCACAACGTCGGCTTTCTCGTCGTCGACGAGCTCGCGCGGCGGTGGCAGGTCGAGGACCAGTGGCGCGAGCGGTTCGAGGCGCTCGTGACCAGGACCGGACTTGGCGAAGACGCGGTGCATCTCGCCAAGCCGTTGACGTTCATGAACCTCAGCGGCGAGGCGGTGGCCGGGCTCGCGGGGTTCTATAAGATCGAGCCGTTGGATGTGTTCGTGGTGACCGACGATGCGGCGCTGCCGCTGGGGCGGTTGCGGGCGCGGCGCGAGGGCAGCGCGGGCGGGCACAACGGCTTGAAGTCGGTGATTCAGCACCTCGGCACGCCGGCGTTTCCGCGCATGCGGGTCGGGGTCGGGCGCGGCGACAGTGGCCGCGACCTGGCAGACCACGTGCTCGGCCGGTTCGAAACCGGTGAGCGCGAGATCGTTTCGGCGGCGGTGCTGCGGGCCGCCGATGCCACGGAGATGTTTCTCCGCGATGGCATCGAACGCGCGATGAGCGCGTTCAACGCAGCAGAAAAGCAAGACCCGGACCCTGCAGAGTAGTTGCAGGCCGGTTCTCCTTGCCACCAAGGTGGCCGCAGAGGAGTTCAGAGTTAAGAGTTCTGAGTTCAGAGTGGAATTTCACTCTGCACTCTTAACTCTGCACTCTGCACTCGGACGTGTCCACAAGGAGACAGTGAATGAGCAAGCGTACCTACGAACTGATCTACGTCCTGAAGCCGGACGCGCCCGAGAGCGAGGTGGCCGACATGCACAAGCAGGTCGCCGACATCGTCGAACGCATGGGCGGCACCATCGACAAGAGCGAGAACGCCGCACCGTGGGGCCGGCGCAAGCTGGCCTACGAGATCGGCCATCACAAGGAAGGCTTCTACGTGCTCGAGCAGATCACCGGCTCGGGCGAGTTGATGAAAGAGATCGACCGCCGGCTGAAGGTCACCGAAGGACTGCTGCGCCACCTGATCGTGCGCGTCGACGAGTCGTCCATCAAGGCCGACCGCGCCCGCACCAAGCGCCTCGAGGAATCCCGCCGCCGCCGCGTCGCGAGAGGGTTGCCGCCGGATCGGCAGCCGGGTGAGGGTCCGCAGGGTGAAGACAGCGACGATTCCGGCGACATGATGTTCGACGGCGCCGAGGCGGAGGTTTAGCCATGCCACCATTTGGCGGACCGAAGCGAGGCGGCCCGGGCGGGGCCCGCGGCAAAGACAAGGACAAGGACAAAGACAAGGCCGGCCAGCGTCGGGGCGGCGGTTTTTTCCGGCGGCGAAAAGTCTGCAAGTTCTGCGCGGACAAGATCGACGACATCAACTACAAGGACGTCAAGCTGCTGAGCGGCTTCGTTCCCGAGCGCGGCAAGGTGTTGCCGCGGCGGATTTCAGGAACCTGCGCCAAGCACCAGCGCGGCCTGCGCGTCGCGATCGTCCGCGCCCGCCAGCTCGCGCTCTTGCCCTACGCGGCGGATTGAGGAAGGTCAATTATGGAAGTCATTCTCAGAGACCACGTTGACCATGTGGGCAATCGCGGCGACGTCGTCAAGGTTGCCGATGGCTACGCCCGCAACTACCTGCTGCCTCGGAACCTGGCGCTGCCGGCGACCGAAGCCAACAAGAAGTGGATCGCGCGCGAGCGGAAAATCGCCGAGGCGCGTGAAGGCGAGGAGCGCGGCCATGCCGAGGCGCTGGCCGATCGGCTGGTGGCGCTCGACCTGACGGTGTCGCGGAAGGTCGGCGACAACGACACGATGTACGGGTCGGTGACCAACGCCGACATCGCGGAGCTGCTGAAGGAAAAGGGCTTCGACGTCGATCGCCGCAAGATCCTGCTGCCGGATCCGCTGCGGTCGCTCGGCGAGTCGCACGTGCCGGTCAAGCTGCATCGCGACGTGACGGCGCAGTTGAAGATTACGATTGTGAAAGAGTAAGCGGGCGATCGCCCAACACCGAAACGGGCCGGGTGCGAAAAACGCACTCGGCCTTTTTCTTTGTGGCGACATGTTCTGTGGGACAAACCTCCAGGTTTGTCCGCTATACTTCTGTTCCCACCGCAGCCATGGCCGAGACCGCAACTCTACCAGCGCAACGCACGCTGCCTCACAACCTCGAGGCCGAGCGCTCGGTGCTCGGCGCCATCCTGATCGACAACGACGTCTTCAACGTGGCGGCGGCGACGATTACTCCCGCGTCGTTTTTCCGCGACGCACACCGGCGCATTTTCGAGCAGATGATCGCGCTGTCGGAGCGCAGCCAGCCGATCGACCTCGTCACGCTGAAGGAAGAGCTCGAGCGGTCGGGCGACCTCGACGAAGTCGGCGGACCGGCCTACATCGCCTCGCTCGTCGACGGCGTGCCGCGCTCGACCAACGTCGAGTACTACGCGCAGATCGTCAAAGAGAAGGCCACGCTCCGGCACCTGATTTTCGCTGCCAACAAGATCCTCGGCAATGCCTACGAGGCTGACCAGGAAGCGGATCTGATCCTCGACGAGGCCGAGAGCAGCATCTTCGCCGTGGCCGAAGACCGCATCAAGTCCGGCTTCATGGCAATGAGCGACCTGGTCAAGGAAAGCTTCCCGAAGATCGAGAAGCTCTTCGAAAACAAGACCTACATTACGGGTGTTGAAACCGGCTTCACCGAGATCGATCGCAAGACCCGTGGATTGCAGGCGGGCGACCTGGTGATCGTCGCGGCGC
>JANOZI010000270.1:0-5366 GCA_031429375.1 Acidobacteriota bacterium
GGCAGACCCCGCGGTCCTCGCCGAGGCTGCCGAACGGCCCCACATGTTGTTTCGCAAAACCGAACTGGGCAGTCAATACGGCCAGGTCGGCCTGCTGCCGCTGGACCACCCCGATGCGGCGCCGCTGATGACGGCCCTCACCTGCGAGCGGGTCCATTTTGCGGCGGGACAGGGCATCTGCCTGGCCGCGACCCGTCGAATGGTGACGTCGTACCGCGCGGAATTGTTCAACAGCCAGTATCAGACGGGAGCGAACATTCCGCTGGCCGGCGTTCCCAGCCGCGCCCGCGTGGCGCCGGGCGGCGGCATGGCGGCATTGACCTATTTTGTCGGCGGCGACTCCTATGCCGCGGCCGGTTTTTCGACGCGCACGTTCCTGATCGACACGGCCAACGGCACGACGCTGGTGAACCTCGAGGAGTTCCTCGTCCAACGTCGCGGTCAGCCATTCAAGGCCGCCGATTTCAATTTCTGGGGCGTGACGTTTGCGCGGCAACCCGGACGGTTCTTCGCCACCCTCGCCTCGGGCGGCACGTCCTATCTCATCGAGGGCAACGCTGCCGCAAAAACGGCAAAGGTGCTGCACGATGCGGTTGAATGTCCCTCCTTGTCTCCCGACAACAAGCGGATCGCGTTCAAACGGCGCATGCCCGGGATGCGCGTGCTCTGGCAGATTCACGTGCTCGATCTCGCGAGCGGCGTTGAAACCGCCGTGGCCGAAGCCCGCAGCGTCGACGACCAGGTCGAATGGCTCGACGATGCGACGATCGTCTACGCGCTGCCGAACGACATCGTCAAGGCGCAGCGGTCCACTGACGTGTGGGCGGTGCCGGCCGACGGCAGCGGCACGCCACGGATATTGCTGGCCAACGCCGAATCGCCTGCCGTCGTCCGCCCGCACGGTGACGACCGTACTGTGACCTCCGCCGCGGCGCCGTGAGCCGCGGGGCGGGCCGTCAAACAGTTGCCGGTTGCCCAGTTGACAGTCGCCAAGCTGCCCAACTGGAACTCTTAACTCTTAACTCTTAACTCTTAACTCTTAACTCTTAACTCTAAGGTGTCACCGCCGCGTTCATCATGCTCTGCACCTCCGCCACGGTCAGCGCCCGGTTGTAGATGCGCACGTCGTCGATAAGGCCGGCGAACCACTCGCCCCAGATTGCGTTGCCGCCGATCCGGAGCACTTGCGATGAGGCGAGGATGTTACCGGTCGTCGTCAGCGTCCGGACCAGCGTTCCGTTTACATACAGCCGCAGTGCCGCTCCGTCGTAGGTGGCGGCAAGATGGGCCCAGGTGTTGACTGTCAACTGAGTGGTCCCCACGGCAATGCGATCGACCCCCCCGGTCACGACGGCGGCCGCTGGCGGCGCGGTGTCGCCTCTTGCGTAAAGTGCATACGCCTGCCCGGTGGTGGTCTCCTTGATCAGGACCGTCCGCGAAGTGCCCAGTGTCGTGGGACGCACCCATGCCATCATCGTGATGCGCGTCACATCCAGCGCGGCGGTGTCGGCGACGACGACCGAGTCGTTGACGCCGTCGAAGGAGACGGCGTTGCCGTTCTTGCCGGCCGTGGTCCAGGCCGCGCCGCCGGAAAGCGTCCCGGTCTGGCCGGCGCCGGAGGCGTCGGCCGTGGTCGTGCCGCTGCCTTCGTTGAATCCGTACGCGGCCACCAGGCCGGGCACGGCCGCGCCGTCATCGTTGGAAATCGTGACCACGCCCTGGGCATCAGCGACCGTCGCGTTCACCGCCGAAGTCAGGTTTACCAGGACGGTCTCGTCCGGTTCAACCGTGGTATCGCCACTGATGGTGAGGGCGATTGCCTGCGAGATCACGCCGGGCAGGAAGGTGAGCGTGCCCGAGGCCGCCGTGTAGTCAGTGCCCGCCGTCGCGGTGCCATTGGCCGTCGCGTAAGCGATGGTCACGGTTTGCGAGCTCACCGCCGACAGCGTCACGTTGAGGGTCGCGGTGACGGTCCCGCTGTTGCCCTCGACGACCGTGGCGTCCGTGATCGACAGCGCCGGCAACGGATCGTCGTTGGTGATCGTGCCGCTCGCCTGGGCGCGCGCGATCGTCGCGTTGGCCGGAGCGGTGAGGTTGACGACGAACGTCTCGTTGAGCTCGTAAATGGTGTCGCCGTTGATCGTGACGTTGACCGTCGCGGTGGTCGTGCCCGCCGCAAAGGTCGCCGTGCCGGTCGCGGCCACGTAGTCGGAGCCCGAAGCGGCCGTGCCGTCCGCCGTCGCGAAGGCCACCGTCACGGTCCGGCCGCTGGCGGCCGACAAGGTCAGTGCGAAGGCCGCGACCTTCGTGCCGCTATTGCCTTCGGCCAGGGTCACGTCCGCAATCGAGATCGACGGGGCCGGATCGTCGTCGATAATCGTGCCCGTCGCCTGCGCGGCCGCGATCGTCGCGTTAAGCGGCGCGGTCAGAGTGAGGACGAATGATTCGTCGGCTTCGTTGAGCGCATCGCCGAGCACCGCGATCGTGATCGACTTGGCCGTCTCGCCCGGCGCGAAGCTGAGCGAGCCGGAGGCGGCGGTGTAATCAGCGCCCGCGATCGCCGATCCGTTCGCGGTGGCGTACGACACGCCCACCGTGAAACCGCTGGCGCCCGACAAGGTGACCGCGAACACGGCGTTGGTTGTGCCGGCGTTGCCTTCGACCACCGATACGTTGCTGATGGCCAGCGACGGCGCCGGGTCGTTGTCGACGATCGTCACGACCCCTTGCGCATCCGCGAGGGTGGCGTTGACCGGCGCGCTCAGGTTGACGACGAACGTTTCGTTGGGCTCGTCGATGGTGTCTCCGTTCACCGGGATGGTGATCGATTGAGACGTTTCGCCCGGCAGGAACGTGACGCTACCGGAGACCGCTCCGTAGTCGCTGCCCGCGATCGCCGTGCCATTGGCCGATGCGAACGCCACGGTAACGGTCTGAACTCCGGGGGCGGACAGCGAGACGGTGAGGCTGACAGTCGTGCTTCCGCTGTCGCCTTCCGTGACGACGGCGTCACTGACCGACACCGCCGGGATGCCATCGTCATTCACGATCGTGCCGGTGGCGACGCCGCCTGCGATGGTGGCGTTGGTCGGACCGCTGAGCGTGACGACGAATGTTTCGTCCGCCTCGATGTTGGTGTCGCCGTTGATGGTCACGTTCACCGTGGCGCTCGTGGCGCCGGCGGCGAAGGTTGCCGTGCCTGATGCGGCCCCGTAGTCGGAGCCCGCCGTTGCGGTCCCGTCGGCCGTGGCGTAGCCCACGGTCACCGGCTGGCCGCTGGCTGTGGACAGGGTCAGGGTGAACGTCGCGTTCGTCGTCCCCGCATTGCCTTCCGTCACGGACACGTCAGCAATCGAGATCGCCGGCGCCGCGTCATCGTCGATGATCGTGACGGTCCCCTGCGGGTCAGCCAGGCTGGCGTTGACCGGCGCGGAGAGGTTGACGACGAAGGTCTCGTCGGCCTCGTCGAGCGTGTCGCCGGTGATCGCGGCGAACAGCGACTGAGTGGTCACGCCGGGCAGGAAGGTGAGCGTGCCGGAACCCGTGACGTAATCGCTACCGGCGGTGGCTGTGCCGTTGGCGGTTGCGTAACCAACCGTGACCGTGAAGCCGCTCGCGCTCGACAGGGTCACCGTCAGCGCGGCATTCGAGTTACCCGCGTTGCCTTCCGTGATCAACCCGTCGGTGATGGCCAGGCTCGGTGCCGGATCGTCGTCGGTGATCGTGACGGTCCCTTGTGAATCCAACAGCGTGGCGTTGACCGGTGCGCTCAAGTCCACGACGAAGGTCTCGTTGGGCTCGTCGGTCGCGTCGCCAAGCACTTGGATGGTGATTGGCTTGGCTGTTTCGCCGGGCAGGAACGTCACCGTGCCGGAGGCAGCCGTATAGTCGCTACCGGCGGTGGCCGTGCCGTTGGCCGTCGCGTAGTTGACGGTCACGGCCTGGGGGCTCGGCCCGGTCAGCGAAATCGTGAGGGTGGCGGTCACGCTCCCGCTGTTACCCTCGTTGACGGCGACGTCTGAGATCGACAGGGCGGGCGGGCCCTCGTCATTCAGGATCGTACCCGTCGCCTGAGCGTCCGCGATGGTGGCGTTGGTCGCTCCGTTGAGATCGACCACAAAGATTTCGTCGGCTTCGAGGACGGTATCTCCGTTGATGGTCACGGTGATCGTCGTGGTGGGGAAACCGGGCGCGAAGGTAGCGGTGCCGCTGCTGGCGACGTAGTCCGATCCTGCCGTCGCGGAGCCGTTGGCCGTGGCATAGCCCACCGTCACCGGATAGCTGCTGGCGGCCGACAGGGTCAGGGTGAACGTCGCGTTGGTGGTTCCGCTATTGCCCTCCGCCAGCGAAACGTCGGCAATCGTGATCGACGGCTGAGGATCGTCGTCGGTGATCGTCACGGTGCCCTGCGCGGCGGTCACCGTGGCGTTCGTCGGAGCGGAGAGATTGACCACGAAGGTCTCGTTGGGCTCGTCGACGGTGTCACCAAGGACCGCAACCACGACCGACTGCACCGTGACGCCGGGTGCGAACGAGGCAGTGCCAGAGGTCGTGAGATAGTCGCCGCCGGCCACGGTCGCCGTGCCGCTGGCGGTCGCGTAGTCCACCGTGACGGTCTGCGAGCTGCTCCCCGACAACGTGATCGTCAGGGTCACGTTCTGACTGCCAGTGTTGCCTTCCGTAATGGTCGCGTCGCTGATCGAGAGCGACGGCACACCATCATCGTTGGTGATCGTGCCGATCGCCTGCGCGTCGGAAAGGGCGGCGTTGACGGGAGCACTCAAGTCGACGGCAAACGTTTCGTTCGTTTCGAAGACGGTATCGCCGTTGACGGTGACATTCAGCACGGCACTCGTGGTACCGGCCGACAGCGTCACCGTACCGGACCCGGCGGCGTAGTCGGAGCCGGCCGTTGCCGTGCCATTCGCGGTGGCATACGTCACGGTGACCGGCTGGCTGCTCGCGGCAGACAGCGTCAACGTGAACGCGGCGATCGTCGTGCCGCTGTTACCTTCGACGACGGTGGCGTCGGTAATTGCGAGCACCGGCGCCGCGGTGGTAAAGCTTGCGGGAGGATTGGCGATCACCGGAGACGTGGTCGAGTTGGTGGCCGCATCGGCCGACCGGACGCGATAGTAATAGGTCGTTCCAGCCTGCAGGTTCGACAGCGCCTGCGAATGCGACGTGACGGCTGCCGTGTTGAAGGCCGACAGCGTCAGCGTGCCCGGCGCCGTGCCGTAGTCGACGCGCGAATCGGAGAGCTCGTTCGTCGTCCACTGCACCGTGGCGGTGGTGGTGGAAGGCGTGGCGGACACCGCGGTGACGACCGGCGGAATCACGTCGACGCCGTAGCTGGCCTGGTAGGT
>JANOZI010000271.1:0-3232 GCA_031429375.1 Acidobacteriota bacterium
GTGCCTCCCGAAACGCTTGACACCCTTCGGTCCGGTTGTGCATGGCAGTCTGGGTAATCGCCAGTTCGAGTGCCTACCCGAGCCGTTCCTGGGCCTGAACGTCCTTCGGATCAGACTCCGCCAGTTGCCTCCGAATCGCGAGGCTAGGGTCGAAATGTTGTGCGGCCTCGACGGTGTCACCGCCAGACTCGGCGTGCGCCAGGCATGGAAGCCACTCGGCGACACGCCGAACGTGCGACACCTCGATGCACTGTGCGATCTCAGCGTCGAGATTCGCGGCAGCCGCGCGGTTCCGTTCGTTGAGATAGGTGATCGCCTCGACGATGTCGGCGACCGACTCTTCGGTGTAGCTGACCTTCAACGCCCGAGCGCTGCGTCGATGATCTGGCGCGCGCGCTTGGCATCGACGACGCGGCCCTGGCGGTACGATTCAAGCGCCGCCTCGATGCCCGCTTCTTCGTCAGCGGACAGCTCGGGCGCGTCGCCATCGATCGCTTCGACCACGGACCTGGGTATCGCGTGTACTTTGGCAAAGACGGGGATGCTGTTGTCATCCTGCTCTGCGGCGGGACAAAGAAACGGCAGGACCGCGACATCGCGATGGCTCACGAGCGATGGGTCGACTACAAGAAGCGCAAGGGCGAGGAGAAGTGACATGGCGCTGACGCGGGAGTTCAAGGCAACAGTACAAGCGCGCCTCCAGTCGGATCGGAAATACCGGAAGGCGCTTCTGCGGAAAGGCGTCGAGTGCCTGCTGGCCGGAGAGCTCGACACGGGAAGGCGATCCTTCGCGACTACATCAACGCGACGATCGGGTTCGAGGAGCTGAGTCGCCGAACAAAACGGCCGGCCAAGAGCCTTATGCGCATGCTGGGTCCCAGCGGCAACCCGCAGGCGCGCAGTCTGTTCGAGGTCATCCAGCACCTCCAGAGAGCTGAGGGACTTCAGTTTGAGTTGTCGCTTCGCGCGGCCAGTTAGCCACTAGCGTTCCGTGAAGATGGCGAGCGGCCGATTCGGGCAGCCTGCATACCACCCCCGCAGTATCATGCTCCGCTGCCGGCTGCTCATAGGCCTCTCTCTCTAGAAGGAACGATGTCATGACTATCCTTCGTCGCCGTTTCCTCCAGATCGCCGCAGGGGCGCTCGGGTCAAGCTTTGCGGACAACGCGGCCTGGGCTCAGGACTACCCATCGAGGGCGGTCCGGCTGCTCGTCGGCTTTCCTGACGGGGGTCCGGTGGACATTGCCGGACGCACGATTGGCGCGTGGCTCTCCGACCGGTTTGGTCAAGCATTCATCGTAGAGAACCGACCCGGCGAAAGCGGCAACATCGCCACGCGCGCGGTGGTCAAAGCTGCCCCGGATGGCTACACCCTGCTCGTATGCGGCCCAGTGAACGTGATCAATACGGCGCTGTTCGACGGTATGGATTTCGACTTCGGCCGTGACATTACCGCCGTCGCCGGGCTGTTCCGCGTGCCTCTCGTCGTTGAGGTCAACCCAGCCCTGCCGATCAGCACGGTTCCGGAGTTGCTGACCTACGCCAGAGCGAACCCCGGCAGGCTCAAGGTGGCTTACGCTGGGAATGGGACGCCCCAACACGTAGCCATCGAACTGTTCAAGGTCATGGCTGGCGTCAATGTCACCCTCGTGCCTTACGCTGGATCAACACCCGCACTGGAAGCTGTACTCGCCGGACAGGCCGACGCAATGTTCGACCCGATGCCTTCGAGCATCGGATTGATCAACAGGGGCAGATTGAAACCCCTTGCCGTGACTACGTCGAGTCGCTCGGAGGCACTACCCCAAGTACCTCCAATGAGCGATTTCGTTCCAGGGTACGAGGCAGGTTCATGGTTTGGCATTGGCACACCACGCGGGACACCGTCGGCCATCATCACTCGCCTGAACGCTGAGATAAATGCCGGGCTGGCTGACCCGGGGATTCGGACGCGCGTCGCGGGGCTTGGTGGAATGGTTATGCCCGGTTCTCCTGTCACTTTCGCGGCCTTCATCGCAGCCGAGTCCGAAAAGTACAGGGCCGTCATCCGCGCAGCGAACATCAGGTTGAAGTGAATCCGACAAATTCCGCCTAAACACCTATCAGCCCTCCCCTCGTCAAGCGCCCAGATCTTCTCCGTCAGGTCGTCGAGTCAAGAAGACGCGCGACCACAAGAAGTAACTCCGAATCGCCACGTTCACATTCAGTGCCGTCTTCGTTTCCAGCGCAGGCATTCATCCCCATGACGGGGAGGTCCAAACACCTATTGAGGCTCAGGCTTCGCGTGGCGAAGCGCGCGGGTCGCCAGACCCGCGCGGCCTAGAAACTCATCCGGGCCCTCGTACCGGCCTCCTCATGACGAGCGACGTCGCCGATGCGCGTCGGTTGTCACCAGGCTCGGGGGAGGGGCAGCGCCTCCGTGAACGCGTGGGCATGGCAGGAAGAGAGCGGGGTCCCATCAAACGCGCTCGTTGCCGGACGTGTGGCTCCTGATCGGTGGCTCGTCGCGCTGATGGCGCACGCGTCCGACGCGATCTCGGCGAGCTCGGTCCCTGTGGCTCGAGTTAGACGTCTGGCTCACCCGCTCCCTTCCCGCTACGCCGCGAGGAACTTCTCCATCGAGAAGACGGTGCCTCGCGAGAGCATGTAGTACACAGCGCGCCCGATCTTGTGCGCCAGAATCGAGAGGGCCTTGCCTTGCCGTGCTTCTTCGCGATCACGGGTTGGACGTGAGTTTGTGTCAGAACTGTGTCACATACCCCCCGAAACCCCGATCAAATACCGTGATTCAAAGGAACACGTCGACACATATCGATGTTGCGTGAAGTCGTTGATCGGAAGTGCGTTGGTGGGTATTGATGTGCGTCAGCGCGCGCAGCCGGATTCAATTTCCAAGCGTGCTCCTTCAACCCCTCGGACATCGCTCCGTATATTTAGAATCAATGCTTTACCGCCGGTTAACACCATTGTCTGAGGGAATTGTGTCAGACCTGCCGCGGCGTAATCCCTTACGGAGTGAATCACCCACTTCGAGTTGGCAACGACGCATTCGAAGCGCTTTCCAATGGATTCTGAAGCGGTTAGCGACGGAATCTAAATCGAGCTAGAATGGATGCATGAAGACCACGATTGATATTCCAGAGAATGAGCTGCGGGACGCGATGCGTTTCACCCGCGCGACCACCAAGCGTGAAGCCGTCGTCAAGGTCCTGGAAGAGTTCAATCGCCGCCG
>JANOZI010000272.1:0-2676 GCA_031429375.1 Acidobacteriota bacterium
CTCGGCGCCGATGAGCGGGCGGAGGCCGGCGGCGAGGGCGGCTTTATGGAAGCGCGGCGCGCCCGACACGCCGTCGCGATCGAGCAGCGCCACCGCCGGATAGCCGAGCAGGGCCGCGCGATCGACCAGCGCCTCGGGCACCGACGCCGCGCGCAAAAAACTGAAGGCCGAGGAAGCGTGAAGCTCGATATACACGGGTCACGTACGTTAACCACAGAGGACACGGAGGACACAGAGACAAGCTTTTATAAATTCATGTGCATCCGGCCAGCGTGACGTAAAAATATGTTCTCCGTGTTCTCCGTGTCCTCCGTGGTTAACGTGGATGTCCATCGCTAATCCACCACGCCTTCCAGGAACCATTGCCCGACGCCGCGTTCGACGACCAGGCGGTAGATGGTGCCGTCGGCCATCGCCACGTCCCATTCGTCGCGGTCCCATGGCCCTGCCTGCGCCGATTCGTTCCACCATTCGCCCGACGTGCGCCACGGGCCGGCCGCCTGGAGAATGGCACCGCTACTAAACCCTTGCCGCTCGACCTGAACACGAACCGGCCTGCCCTCGTTCACCACCACGCGGGCGGGGACGGGAAACCTGAAGCGGCGCAATGCTGATCGCAGATTGCAGAGGTCAGATTGCAGATCCATTGCAGATTTGAGATTTGAGGATTGAATACCAATCGACACATCTGATTTCTGCAATTGATCTGCAATCTGAGATCTGACATCTGCCATCGTTTCCTGAGATCTGACATCTGCCATCGTTTCCTGACATCTGAAATCTGACATCGCGAAGGCTCCGGGCCGCCAGGTGTCTGCCAGCCTCGGGGAGCCGATGTGTCCCTGTCCCATCAGGGCCGTGAGCCTCGCGATCAACGTCGACACTTGTTCCACCGCGGGCTGCGCGCGCTCGAGCAGCGTCCACTGCACGATGCGGCCCGGCGTCGGCTCGATGACCACGCGCACGGTGTCGATCGGCGCGTCGGGTGGATGCGTCTCGAGGTCGAGCAGGATCAGCGTGCGCAGCGTCTTCGGATCGCGCATCGGCGCCGGCAACTGCAGCGTCCGCGTGAACACCACCTTGGTTGTCAGGCGCAGCGCGGTCAACAGCACCGTGGCGCCGCGGTCGGCGCGCTCCAGCCGTTCCGCCAGCGGCTCGAGCAACCGCGCCAGCACGAACGACAGCGGCTCGAGCCCTTCGATCGGCCATTCGAGCTCGAGCGCGGCTTCGAACGGCACCTCGTCGACCCACGGCACCATCGGCCGCGCGTCTTCACCGCGGGCGAAGGCCTGCCACCGCACGCCGCGATGGCCGAGCCGCTCGAACACGTCGGCGCCCGGCAACGCGGCCAGCGCGCCAAGCGTGCGGATGCCCCACTTGGTCAGGATCTCGAGTTGGCGGTTGTCGCCGACCCGCGGCCGCCGGCGGCTGGCTTGATGGGTGTGGCGAGGATGGTGCCACCCACTTCCAGGTTCGGCAGGTTCGCCAGGTTCGACGGGTTCGCCAAGTTCGGAGAGCCTCTCAAACCGATCGAGTACAGAAACGCCGAGCGGCGCGAGTACTGACGCTTCTTTTCCCGGATCAACAACCGTCAGTCCCGGCCGGCCGAGAGCAAGCAGGGCCGCGGCAGTTTGTGTGGATGCGATCGCGACGCGAGTCTCGGCACTCGCATCACGCAAGTGCTCACCTAATTCCTGCGCCGTGCCGAACAGCCGCGACAATCCGCTGGCATCGAGCAACACCAGGGGGCCGACCTGCTCGAAGCGCGGCGTAAACGCGCGCGCCACGCCGACCAGCGCCGCCACCGGCGTGGAGGGGGAATATAACGCCGCAAACACGATCAACCCGCGTTGATGAGAGCGGTTTCAACGCCCACGTGCCGGACCTGCGACGATCGCGCGGCGCTGATCGCGACGCTCGTCCGCACGCCGCTCAGTCGGCGCGTGCGATCGTAATCGCCCTTCCACAGAACCTGACGGGAGGCACTGCTTGTCGGGAGGGCACTCCTTGTCGGGTTTTCACCGCCCAGAACAATGGACTTCCCCCCGGCGCTGCGCGCGACGGGGATCGCCGCGACAATCACCACCGCGGTATCGCTGCCCTCGATGGCGCGCTCGATGCGGAACCACGTGGCCGCCGGCAACCGCCGCAACGCGTTGGCCGGCACGTCGATCAAATCGATCACCACCAATGTGCACACGCGCGACTGCACCACCAGATTGAGCGACTTCAGCGCGCGATCGATCACCCGCTCCACGAACGTGCCGGGGCCGCCCACCGCGCGCACGCCCGGCAGCCACGCCGGATCGACGGCACCAGAAGTTTTCGACACCGCCTGGCCGCGCACCCACAGCAGACGCGCGAGGTCGATGCCGCACGCCGCCGCCGTCGGCGGATCGAAACGGTCGAAGGTGTCGACGAGCGCCACGTATTCACCGCGCCTCGTGGCCGCAGCGATCGCGGTCCAAGCCAGGCTCGTGCGCCCGGACGAGGCCGGCCCCACCACCTCGGACACCTGCCCGCGCGGCAGGCCGCCGGTTAATCCGCGGTCGAGCGCCTCGACGCCGAGCGGCGAGACGGCATCTTCACCCGGGCATTCGGGAAGCGCAGAGGTCAGGGTGCGGTCGAGTTTTCGCTCTCGAAGAAGGGCTTCCACGGTGGCGCGCGCGGCCATAA
>JANOZI010000273.1:0-5106 GCA_031429375.1 Acidobacteriota bacterium
TCGAGCAATACCAAACATCGGTGCGCGCCAACGAAGCGCAGTTGAAGGCGCTCGACGATCAGATCACGCAGCAGCGCAGCATGCTGTCGTATTTCCGCGTCACCGCGCCGAGCGCCGGCGTGGTCGGCGACATCCCGGTGCACGTCGGCGATCGCGTGACCAAAAGCACGGTGCTCACGACCGTGGATGAGAACGACGTGCTGGAGCTCTACATCAACGTGCCCGTGCAGCAGGCGCCGGGCCTGCGCATCGGCCTCCCGGTCCGCTTGATCGACGACCGCGGGCAGCTGATCGCCACCAACACGATTTCTTTCGTGTCGCCCAATGTGGACCCGACGCAGACCGTGCTCGCCAAGGCACAGCTGATCGAGGGCCGCGGCCAGTTCCGCGCCGATCAATTCGTGCGCGCGCAGGTGGTGTGGTCGCAGGAGCCCGGGCTGACCGTGCCCGTGACCGCGGTGCTTCGCATCAACGCCCAGTACTTCGCGTACGTGGCCGAGAAGGCCGGGCAGGGCCTGGTCGCCAAACAGAAGCCGGTCGATCTCGGCGACATCATCGCCAACGCCTACATCGTCAAGCGCGGCCTCGCGCCGGGCGAGCAGCTGATCGTGTCGGGGCTGCAGAAGATCCGTGACGGCGCGCCGGTGATGGCTGCGCCGCCGGCTGCGCAGAAGGCGTCGTAATGGTCGCCGATGTCTTCATCCGCAGGCCCGTTCTATCAACGGTCTGCTCGCTGCTGATCATCCTCGCCGGCGCGGTGTCGATTCCGACGCTGCCGATTGCGCGCTATCCGGACCTGGCGCCGCCGGCTGTCACGGTGTCGGCGTTCTATACCGGCGCCAACGCGCAAGCCGTCGAAAGCGCGGTCACCACGCCGCTCGAGCAGGCCATCAACGGCATCGAGGGCATGAGTTACATCACCTCGTCCAGCACCAACAGCGGCTTTGCGACGATCACCGTCACGTTCGACGTCGATCGCGATCAGGATCTGGCCGCCGTCGACGTGCAGAACCGCGTCAACCAGGCGCTGGGCCGCATGCCGGCGGAGGTGCGCCAGAACGGCATTTCGGTCGTCAAGGTGGCCAGCGGCTTCATCGGCGGGCTCGGGTTCTTCTCGAAAGACAACCGCTACTCGAGCCAGTTCATCAGCAACTACATCGACTTGTACATCCGCGACGCGATCAAGCGCGTCCCCGGCGTCGGCGACGTGCTCGTGTTCGGCGAGCGCAAGTTCGCCATGCGGCTCTGGCTCGATCCGTCGAAGCTCGCGGGCCGCAACATCACGGCCGCCGACGTGCTGAGCGCGTTGCGCGAGCAGAACGTGCAGGTCGCCGCCGGCGCGCTGGGGGATGCGCCGTCTGCGGCGGGCCAGCAGTACACGATCAGCGTCCGCGCCATGGGCCGCCTGTCGGAGGCGCCCGAGTTCGAGGATGTTGTCGTCAAGGCCGGCAAGGACGGCGCGCTGGTGCGCGTCAAGGACGTCGGCCGGGTCGAGCTCGGCGCCGAAACCTATTCCTCCAACCTGCGCTTCCTCGGTCTCGAAGCGCAGGGCATCGGTATTTCGCTGCTGCCCTCGGCTAATGCGATCGAAGTGTTCCGCGGCGTGGTGGCCGAGATGGATCGGCTCAAGCTGAACTTCCCGCCCGGCCTCGAGTGGCAGGTCGCCTTCGACAACGTCGTCGTCGTGCGCGAGTCGATCGTCGAGGTGCTGTGGACGCTCGCCGAGGCGATCGGCCTCGTGATCCTGGTGATGTTCCTGTTCCTGCAGAACTGGCGCAGCACGATCATTCCGGCGATCACCATCCCGGTGTCGTTGATCGGCACGTTTGCGTTCATCAAGCTGTTCGACTTCTCGATCAATACGCTGACGCTGTTCGGCATCGTGCTCGCCACCGGCATCGTGGTGGACGATGCGATCGTGGTGATCGAGAACATCGAGCGGCACATGCGCGAGTTCCACAAGTCGGCGCGGCAGAGCGCCATCGACGCGATGCGGGAAGTATTTGGCGCCGTGGTCGTGATCGGCATCGTGCTGGTGGCGGTGTTCGTGCCGGTGGCGTTCTTCCCCGGCGTGACCGGGCGCTTGTATCAGCAGTTCTCGCTGACCATCGCGTTTTCGGTGGTGTTGTCGGTGTTCAACGCCGTCACGCTCACGCCCGCGCTGGCGGCGCTGCTGCTCGACAAAGAGTCGCACACGCACGGCCGCTTCTTTACCGGGTTCAATCGCGTGGTCGATGCCGGAACGAACGGGTACGTCCGGCTGGTGCGCGGGGCGTTGCGGCTGCGCTACGTGATGCTGCTGCTGTTTGCCGGCGGGTTGTTCGCGACCTGGACGGTGTTCCAGATGGTGCCCTCGTCATTCGTGCCTCAGGAGGACGAAGGGTTTTTCATGGCGATCGTGCAGGCGCCCGCGGGCGCGTCGCTCGAGTACTCGACGGAGATTGCCAAGAAGGCCGAGCAGATCCTCTATGCCGATAAGGACGTCGCCGCGGCGTTTTCGGTGATGGGCTTCAGTTTCTCCGGCGCGGCGCCGAACAACGGCATGATCTTCGTCCGGCTGAAGGACTATGGCGAGCGGCCGAATCCGGACCAATCGCTGTCGGCCGTCCTGCAGCGCTTGAGCGGTCCGCTGTTCATGATTCCCGGTGCGATCGTGGTGGCGTTCCCGCCGCCGTCGATGCAGGGCGTGGGTACACTTGGTGGCTTTCAGTTCGAACTGCTGGATCAGACCGGCTCCGGCGACATCACCGCGCTGGCGGGGGCGACGTCCGGCTTGATGGGAGCGGCCAATCAGAGCGGCAAGGTGCGGGGCGCCTTCAGCAGCTTCCGGGCCGACGATCCGCAGTTGATCGTGGACATCGATCGCGACAAGGCGCGCAGCCTGGGGCTGCCGCTGCGCGAGGTGACCGACGCGCTGCAAGTGTTTCTCGGCTCGCAGTACGTGAACGACTTCGACTTCAACAACCGCGCCTACCGCGTCTACGTGCAGGCGGATCAACGGTTCCGCGCCAGCCCGACCGACCTGAAGCAGCTCTATGCGCGCGCCGCCACGGGCGAGATGATCCCGCTCGACAGCGTCATCCGCTTGCGCGAGACCACGGCGCCGCAGGTGATCAGCCACTTCAATTTGTTTCGGTCGGCGGAGATCACGGGCAACGCCCCCGCCGGACAGAGCTCGGGGCAGACGCTGCAGGCGATGGAGGAGCTGGCGCGCGCGAACCTGCCGCCGGGGTTCGACTTCGCGTGGGCCGGGCAGTCGCTCGAAGAGCGCCGGGCCGGTGGCCAGGCCGGGTTGATTTTCGGCCTGAGCCTGCTGCTCGTGTATCTCGTGCTATCGGCGCAGTACGAGTCGTTCATCCTGCCGCTGATCATCCTGCTCGGCGTGCCGCTCGCGGTGTTCGGGGCACTGTCGGCGCAGCTGCTGCGCGGCTTCAACAACGACGTGTTCTGCCAGGTCGGCCTGGTGCTGCTCGTCGGGCTGGCGGCGAAGAACTCGATCCTGATCGTCGAGTTCGCCGAACAGCTGCGCGGGCGCGGGCTGTCGATCGTCGACGCCGCAATCGAGTCGGCGCGGATCCGCCTGCGGCCGATCCTGATGACGTCGCTGGCGTTCATTCTCGGCGTGTTGCCGCTCGCGCTGGCGACGGGCGCGGGCGCGGCGGCGCGCAACTCGGTCGGCACCGCGGTGGCCGGCGGCATGCTGGCGTCGACGTTCCTGTCGATCGTCTTCATTCCAGTGCTCTATGTCGTGATTCGCTCGATCGCGCCCGGCCGTCGTCGAGGCGGGTCTTCAGACCCGCCTGAAACAGATCGTAGAGGCGGGTCTTTAGACCCGCCTGCAGCAGATCGTAGAGGCGGGTCTTTAGACCCGCCTGCGGTGGCGGGCGCAGTGATGGTGTTGCTCGCGATATCTCTCGCAACGCCCGCGTTCGCCCAAACTCGTAGGGCACCCCTTGATGGGATGCCGCAAAGTAGGGCACGCCTTGATGGGGTGCCGCAAAGTAGGGCACGCCTTGATGGGGTGCCGCAAAGTAGGGCACCCCTTTATGGGGTGCCACCGGTTACGCAAGCGCCCCAGCCGCCAATGGAGACCGTGACGTTCGACGATGCGATCGCGCGCGCGTTGGAAAAGAATCCGACGATTGCGATCGCGTCGACGAACATCCTGCGCTCCGAAGCGATCCTGCAGCAGGTGCGAGCGTCGGTGATGCCGCGCCTCGGCGCCAACATCACCAACACCACGCTCGACAGCGGCCGCTCCTTTGGGGACCAGACGGTCCAGCCGCAGAACCAGACGCTGTTCGGGCTTTCCGCCGCCGCGCCGGTCGTCGCGGCCGCACAGTGGGCGGCGCGGGCGCAGGCACTCGACCAGGTCGAGATTGCGCGGCTGGCGACGACCGACACGCGGCGACAGATCGCGGTCGCGACCGCGTCGGCCTACCTGGCCGTGATCGCGCAGAAGCGCCAGGTCGAGGTCAGCCTGAGCGCGATCGAAACGGCGCGCGGGCAACTCGGCTACAACACCAGGCGGCGTGAGGGTGGCGTGGGCAGCCGGTTGAACGAGCTGCGCTCAGCGCAGATCCTGGCGAGCAACGAAGCCATCGTCGAGATTTTCCGCCTCAACGTGCGGCGCGCGCAAGAGGCGCTCGGCGTCCTGCTCGCGGCGAACGCCGCCGTTGACGTCTACGGCGAGCCCGCGTTCGAGGTGCCGGTTGAGGCCACCGAAGCGGACTGGATGCCGGCCCGTACCGACGTGCAGCTGTTCTCGGCGCAGCGCGCAGCGAGCGATCGCGTCCTTCACGACAGCTCGAAAGACTGGTGGCCGGCGGCGTCAGTGACGTTCGGCCCGCAGCTGCTGGCGCCGTCAGGGATCTTCCAGCCGTCGCGCAGCTGGAGCCTGTCGTTCCAGGTCGCCGCGCCGCTCTACGACGCCGGCTCACGCCGCGGCGTGCGGCGGCAGCGCGAAGCGGGCTTGCAGGCGTCGACGTTCGTACTGGAGCAAGTTCAGATCCGGGCGCGCTCGGAAGTGCGCGTCGCGCGCGCGGCGGTCGAGGCCCAGGAGCGCGCGTTAGGCCGCGCGCGCCAGGCGGCGCAGCACGCCAACGA
>JANOZI010000274.1:0-3541 GCA_031429375.1 Acidobacteriota bacterium
GCTTCGGGGCCGCGTCGATGATCTGCGGCGTGACCTTGGTTGCACTGCGGACGACCAGCGCGTCCGCATGTGTCATATCACCCGCGAGTTGTTCGGGGGTTCGACCTGAACGCGCGTCAACTTCCCATCCTTCGGCGCGCAACAGTTCGAGAGCGGTCCTGGGCAGATCGTCAGCGACAACAATTAGCATCTGGATAAATACTCAACATGAGGAACACTCAGCATTGGTGGGATCGATATAATACGTCACTCGCGGCTGGCACGACAAAGCCAACAGGAGATCAAGAGTCCAAGAGAAAACAGCTCCTGATCACCTGGTCTCCTGTGAGATCGATTGGACACGCACCATGGATGGTGCAATTCGCTGATTTGTTCCGAAACGAGAGCGTTACACGCTGTTCACGCGCGGTTTTCCACAAGGTTTTCCACAGAAACTGTGGATCGAGCAGCGCCGAACAAAGGGAACCTGACCTAACGGAGTGGATGCATGAATCGGAAAGTTACGGTCGTTGGCGGCGCAGGCAATGTGGGCGCCACAGTCGCGCGCGCGATCGCGCAAAGGGAATTGGCGGACGTGGTCGTCGTGGACATTGCCGACACCAAAGCGGCCGGCGTCGCGCTTGATATTTACGAATCGTGCCCGATCGAAGGCTCGGCGTCACGCGTGGTCGGCGTCGGCACCAAGGATTTCGCCGAAAGCGCCAACTCCGACGTCGTCGTCATCACCTCAGGCATGCCGCGGAAGCCCGGCATGAGCCGCGACGATCTGCTCAACGTGAATTACAAGATCATGCAGGACGTCACGGCCGAAATCGTGAAGCATTCGCCCAATTGCATCATCGTGCCGGTCGCCAACCCGCTCGACGCGATGTCGCAGGCCGTGTTCAAGCTCAGCAAGTTCCCGCGCGAGCGCGTGATCGGCATGGCCGGCGTGCTCGATTCCGCCCGCATGAGCACGTTCATCGCGATGGCGCTGAATGTATCGGTGGAGAATGTCTCGTCGTTCGTCCTGGGCGGCCACGGCGACACGATGGTGCCGCTGCCGCGCTACACGACAGTCGCCGGCATTCCGATTACTGAATTGATGTCGGCCGAACAAATCAAGTCGATTAGCGATCGGACCGCGAACGGTGGCGCTGAAATCACCAAGCTGGTCGGCACGAGTGCCTGGTATGCGCCCGGCGCGTCTGCGGCATTGATGGTCGAAGCGATTCTCAAGGATCAGCACAAGATCATGCCGTGCTCGGTCTACCTGCAGGGCGAATACGGTATCCACAACCTGTTTGTCGGCGTGCCGGTCAAGCTGGGCGCGAAGGGCGTTGAGCAGATCATCCAGATCAAGCTGACCGCGGAAGAGCAGGCCGCGTTCAACAAGTCCGCGGCTTCAGTGAAAGAGCTCGTGGACGTGATCGGCGTCTGAGTGCAGAGTTAAGAGTCACGAGTTAAGAAGGATGAAGATTCACGAGTACCAGGCCAAAGCCATTCTCGCGAAGTACGGCGTTCCGGTGCCGCGCGGCGAAGTCGCGTTTACGCCGCAAGAAGTGCCTGAAATCACCAAGCGTCTCGGGACGCCCGTGGTCGTGGTAAAGGCGCAGATCCACGCCGGCGGGCGCGGCAAGGCCGGCGGCGTCAAGCTCGCCAAATCGGTGGACGAGGGTGAGGCGATTGCCCGCGAGCTGATCGGCAAGACGCTGGTCACGTATCAGACGGGGCCCGGCGGCCAGCGGGTGTCGCGTCTGCTCGTGGAAGAAGGCCTCGCCATCGACCGCGAGTTGTATCTCGGGCTGGTCGTGGATCGATCGAGCCAGCGCCTGGTGCTGATGGTCAGCAAAGAAGGCGGCGTCGAGATCGAGAAAGTGGCGGAAGAATCGCCCGAGAAGATCCACAAGGTCTTCATCCATCCCGGTGTCGGCTTGCAGCCGTTTCAGGCGCAAAAGCTGGGGTTTGCGATCGGGTTGAGCGGCGACTCGCTCAAGAAGGCCGTCAGGATGATGCTGGCGCTCTATAACGCCTTTATCTCGACCGACGCGTCGATTCTCGAGATCAACCCGCTGATTGTGACCAAGAGTGGCGATCTGCTGGCGCTCGATGCCAAGATGAACTTCGACGACAACGCGATGTACCGCCACCCGGACATCCGCGAGCTGCGGGATATCAGCGAAGAGGACCCGCTCGAGGTCGAAGCCTCGAAGTTCTCGCTCAATTACATTCGCCTCGACGGCACCATCGGCTGCATGGTCAACGGCGCCGGCCTGGCGATGGCGACCATGGACATCATCAAGCTGGCGGGCGGGTCGCCGGCCAACTTCCTCGACGTCGGCGGCGGCGCCAACGCCGAGCAGATTCGCAACGCCTTCAAGATCCTGATGTCCGACAAGAACGACAAGGCGGTGCTCATCAACATTTTTGGCGGCATCCTGCGCTGCGACGTGCTGGCGGCGGGCGTGATCGCCGCGGTGAAAGAGCTCGGGGTGCCGGTGCCAATCGTGATTCGCATGAAGGGGACCAACGTCGAGGAAGGCAAGAAGATGCTCGCCGAAAGCGGGCTGAACTTTGCGACCGCCGACACCATGGGCGAGGCCGCCGACAAAGTGGTTGCCCTGGTGGGGACACACTAATGGAGTGTATGTTCGCGACTGAAAGCGGGCTGTTCCGTAGGAACGGCCCCAAAGCGTTGTCCGAGCGACGATGCTCGTACTTACTGAATTGCTGATACGCTCCACTGAATGGCGGTTTTGCTCGACAAGAACACGCGGCTGATCGTGCAGGGGATCACGGGTAAGGAAGGCACCTTCCACGCCAAGGCCGCCGCGGCGTATCACACCAACGTAGTCGGCGGCGTCACGCCGGGCAAGGGCGGCACCACGCACGAAGGCTGGCCCGTGTTCAACACGGTTGACGATGCGGTGAAGGCGACGGGCGCAAATGCGTCGGTGATCTTCGTGCCGCCGCCGTACGCGGCCGATGCCATCATGGAGGCCGCCGAGGCGGCCGTCGGGCTCGTGGTCTGCATCACCGAAGGCATTCCCGTCGTCGATATGCTGAAGGCGATGACGTTGCTCGGCGACTATCCGGCCACGCGCCTGATCGGGCCGAATTGCCCGGGCCTGATCTCACCGGGCAAGGGCAAGGCCGGCATCATTCCCGCGAACATTTGCAAGGAAGGCCGCATCGGCATCGTCTCCAAGAGCGGCACGCTCACCTACGAGGCGATCGATCAATTGACGCGGCACGGGCTCGGGCAGAGCACGTGCATCGGCATTGGCGGCGACCCGTTGATCGGCACCACCCACATCGACGCGCTCGGGTTGTTCCAGAACGATGCCGAGACCGACGCGGTGATTCTGATTGGCGAGATCGGCGGTTCGGCCGAGGAAGAGGCGGCCGTATGGATCAAGGAACACTTCAAGAAGCCCGTGGTCGCGTTCATCGCGGGGCAGACCGCTCCGCCGGGGCGCCGGATGGGGCATGCCGGCGCGATCATCGCGGGCGGGAAGGGCACCGCGGCCGAAAAAATGGCCGCCCTGACGGCGGCCGGTGT